>DAINAU010000011.1:0-41188 GCA_036733285.1 bacterium | reverse complement strand
TTTCTTATCCGAAGCATTATTTTTATCGGACTTTTATTTTACTCGTCGATTTTGGGCATTGCGCATTAGCGATTATTAATATTGACTTTTATATTTTATTTAATACAATTTGAACTGTTTTCTATAAATAAATCATATTATAAATAAAAAAAAACATATCAGAATACTAATATTATATGATGAAAATGTCTTTGACCGACAATAATTTATACATTTCTCAAAGAGCTTTCAGTTCTGAAACAAAAATCGGAATATTAGGGATGCCTTATGACTGCACGTCAAGTTTCAGACCAGGGTCGAGGTTTGCTCCAAACGCAATAAGAGTCGTTTCAAACAGCATAGAAACATATTCGCCGACGCTGGACAAGGATTTAGAAGACATATATTACACTGATTTCGGCGACGTTCCGGTTATTTTCGGCGACCCTGAAGAAAATCTTAAAGTCATAAAAAAATATCATAAAGAATTGATTGAAAAGAATATAAAAATAATAGGAATAGGCGGCGAGCATCTTATAACCTATCCGCTTATAAAAAATATTATTGAACAAAACGCAGATAAAAAAATAGTAATAATTCAATTTGACGCGCATCTTGATTTGAGAGATAATTATCTTGGAAACCGGCTGTCCCACGCTTCGGTTATAAATTTATTGGTTCGGGAAAAAAACGTCTCGGAAATAATTCAAATAGGCATACGTTCCGGAACAAGAGAGGAATTCAAATTTCACAAATCGAATTCTAAAATATCTAAAGCCGAATCTCCCGCTGATTTGAAAAAAATCGCCGATAGATTAGACGGCGATTCGCTTTTATATTTAACTTTAGACCTCGACGTTCTCGACCCGTCGATAATGCCAGGAACCGGAACGCCTGAAGCCGGCGGATTGACATATAGAGAACTAATTGATTTTCTGAAGATTCTCGGCGATAAAAAAATATGCGGAGCCGATATAGTAGAATTGTCGCCGCATTATGATTTATCTGGAAATTCCAGCGTTACTGCGGCGAAACTACTTCGTGAAATTTTATTAATAGCGGGTAATTAGTATGGGATGGAATATTAACGATTCAGCTAAACTTTATAATATTGACAATTGGAGCGCCGGATATTTCACTGTTAATAAAAGAGGAAACATATCCGTGCATCCGAACAAAAACTCAAAAAACTTTATAGATTTAAAAGCGTTGATAGACGATTTAATCAAACGTAAAATCAAACCGCCGATTTTATTAAGATTTATGAATATACTCGAAGACCGGATAGCAAGCATAAACAAGGCTTTTAAAAACGCGATAGACGAGAATAATTATCCCGCAAATTATCAAACTTTTTATCCAATCAAAGTTAATCAACAGCGTCAGGTTGTGGAAGCAATCGCCAAATGCGGAAAAAAATATAATATAGGATTGGAAGTCGGATCAAAACCTGAATTGATAGCGGCTCTTTACATCGCTTCTGATAAAAGCATTCCTTTGTTATGCAACGGTTACAAAGATTCGGAATATATTGAAACCATATTATACGCGACAAAAATAGGATATAAAATAACCATAGTAATAGAAAAATTATTCGAGCTTCAATCAATAATTCATTTGTTTGAAAAAAGCGGGATAAAACCTAATTTAGGAATCAGAGTGAAACTTTCCACTAAAGGCACGGGCAAATGGGCTTCGTCCGGCGGCGACGAATCAAAATTCGGATTAAAAATATCCGAAATAATAACCGCTATTGATTTGCTTGAAAAAAGCGGATTGCTCGGCTGTTTGAAACTCGTTCATTTTCATATCGGAAGTCAGATTACAAAAATCGATAAGATAAAAAACGCTTTAATAGAAGGCGCAAGAATATATTCCGAAATGATAAAACTCGGAGTGGGACTTGAATATATCGACATCGGCGGAGGACTCGGCGTCGATTATGACGGTTCGAAATCGAGTTATTTTTCAAGCGTAAATTATTCGATAGAAGAATACGCGAACGATGTGATTTTTCAGGTTAAAAGCATCTGCGATCAGGCAAATATAAAATGTCCGAACATAATATCCGAATCGGGCAGGGCGATTGCCGCTCATTATTCCGCGCTTGTAACTAATATTTTAAATTCAAAAACGCCGATAGCATCGCCGGCGTTAAAACTTTTCGAATCCAAATCCCAAAAGATTTCGCCGACTGTAAAAAAACTATTCGATATTTACGATAGCATAGACAAACATTCTTTGCGGGAAGATTATCACGACACAATCCAATTGATTCAGGAAGCCGTAAGTTTATTTAATTTGGGTTACCTTAATCTCAGCGATAGAGCCGCGGCAGAATTGTTGTGTTCTAAAATAGTTAAGAAAATATACGCGATTATTGAAAAAATGAAAAATGTTCCTGAGGAGCTTCAGAATTTCAACATACATTTGAGAAAAACTTATTTTGCAAATTATTCGCTGTTCCAATCCCTGCCTGATTCATGGGCGATAGATCAATTGTTTCCTATAATGCCTATTCAGCGTCTTGACGAAAAACCCGAGGTCATCTGTTCAATAGCCGATATTACCTGCGATTCTGACGGCGAAATAACAAAATTTGTCGGTCCAAACGGAAAAACCGAATATCTTCCCATCCATAATATTGATTCAAAAGAAGATTATTATATCGGCTTTTTCTTGATAGGAGCTTATCAGGAAATACTGGGAGATATGCATAATTTATTCGGAGACACCAACGCGGTTCATATAACGTTTAATAAAAAAAACGATTATAAAATCGAAACTGTAATTGTTGGAGACGCGATTTCCGAAAGTTTGAAGTATGTTCAATACAACGGTTCCGAGATTTTAAAAAATATAAGGGAAAACCTTGAAAAAAGCGTGGCGCAGCGGAAGATTACAATTGAAGAAAGCATTCATTTCCTCGAATTATTCGAAAAAAATCTAAACGCTTACGCTTATCTCTTTGATTAATTACATGGAAAATAAAAATAAAAAAATTCTTATAGTGGACGACGAAGTTCTTTTAAGCGAATTTCTGGAAATCACTTTCAGACGTCACGGTTATGAGATATTTATAGCTCACAACATTAAAGACGGATATAATCTATTCATAAAAAATTTGCCGGATATAGCAATACTCGATTTTAAACTGCCGGACGGATCCGGAGTGGATTTGTTAAAAAAAGTATTGGAGAAAAAAAACGACACGGCTGTTATTCTGATAACCGCTTTTGGAAATATCGATACCGCTGTGGAATCTATGAAACTCGGAGCCGTCGATTTTGTCACTAAACCGTTTTCTGCGGAACAAATAGTTTCTTCAGTGGAACGCGGTTTAATAAAAATGCGGAAAAAACAAAACGAGAAATCTAAAAATACGGCAATCGGTTCTGCTTCTATAATAGGCGAATGTAAAAAAATAAAAGAGATATTCGCTATAATGGATAAAGTTTCAAAAAACGACACGACAGTATTAATTACAGGCGAGAGCGGCACAGGCAAAGAACTTGTGGCCCGTTATATCCATTATAACAGCGATAGAAACGCAAATCCTTTTGTTACGGTTAATTGCAGCGCGATTCCGGACACATTGCTCGAATCAGAGTTATTCGGGCATAAACGAGGTTCGTTCACCGGAGCTTACGCCGATAAAATCGGATTGTTCGAAGCCGCCGATTCCGGCGCCATTTTTCTTGATGAAATCGGAGATATAACTCCAGCGCTTCAAGTAAAACTTTTGAGAGTTATCGAAGAAAAACATATTACGCCGATAGGCGGAGCTTTCCCTAAAAAAATCAATTTAAGAATAATCGCGGCAACCAACAAAAACCTTGAAAAAGAGGTTGCCTCCGGAAATTTCCGCGAGGATTTATATTACAGACTAAACGTAATTGATATAAAATTGCCGCCTTTAAGAGAAAGGGAAGACGATATATTGCATTTGGCATACCATTTCCTGAAATTATTTTCTTCTCAATATAAAAAAAATTTTTTGGGATTTGACGAAAAAACAGTCGAAGCCATTAAAAATTATTCATGGCCCGGCAATATACGAGAACTTGAAAACTTAATTAAACGCGCCGTAATTCTTTCTGAAAAAAATATTCTTTCAACCGAGGATATGTTCGGTTCAATCAGAGAATTTAAAAAAACGAATTTGTCTTGCGAAAATAACTTTACAATTCCCGAAGAAGGAATCGATTTATATAATCTCATTGCCGATATTGAAAAAAAATATATTTTAAACGCCCTTGAAAAATCCAACGGTCAACAAAACATCGCCGCTCAATACTTGAAATTAAACCGAACCACTCTTATCGGCAAAATGAAAAAATACAATATAACCTGATGCGGAAATTTCGTATTTTAGAATCTGTTTATAAAATTTATAACAGAACTTTAACTTTTTCTTCGAATAACGAATTCATACTTCAATCAGTCGAGAGCTATTTTTCAGTTTATAAAAATCTTCATAAATTCCGTTCTTCTGAAACCGTAAAAATAGAATTATTCGACGATAATTTTGATAATTCAAAGATAAATAAAATAAAGTCCAGAACAATAAAAACAAAACCCGCAGCCGAACACAAAAAAAGATTTACAGTTCACCGGATAAATAAAAACATATATGCCGCGATTTTTTATAACGGACTCGCCAAAATAAATATCGACGTTAAACAATCTTATATTTACGGATATATAGAAAAACCAGAAAGATTCGGACTGGATTTCATTCCCAATTTTATAATAATAGCTTTGCTCGAAATTCTTTTTAAATTCAAAAATATTTTTTTCATTCATTCTTCCGCCGTAGCGAATAAACGCGGAGCGATTATATTCGCCGGCGCTTCAGGAAGCGGCAAATCCACGCTGGCATTTTATCTTATGTCAAAAAAATTCAATCTCATTTCCGACGATAAATGTTTTGCTTATGAAAAAAACGGCGTTATCGAGGTTTCCGGACTTTTACAGCCGATTGATATAATAAAAAAAAAAGACGATTACCTTATCGGTCTGGGATTAATAGAGAAAATTTTCAATAAATATAATGAAAACGAAAAACGATACGTCGTATCAGAGTTTAAAAAGAACAACATTGAATATTCGGGAATAGTAAAATCTCTGATATTTCCTAAAACCGGCGACTCTTTCGAGGTAAAAAGACTGACAAAAAACGAGGCTTTAACGCGTCTGTTGAAACACAGCGTTACTCCGGGAATGAATATATCGTTAAAACAACATTTTGAAATTTTATATAAAATTATTGAAAATTCCGATTGTTATAGTATGATTGTATCTAAAGATTTGAATGAATTTTATAAATTTATTAAAGGTATTACAAAGTGAATTCCGATAAAATAGTTTCATCGAATAAATTTTTGGAATTGCTTAAAGGCATAACGGGCAGCGCGGATTTCATTCTTGACATCGGTTGTAACAAAGGAAGTCTTCCTGAAAATTATTTTCATAGACGTTCGTCTATTATAGGACTTGATAAAAACGCGGATTTCGTAAAATCAAACAAATCCGTAAGATATAAAGCAGCCGGAGATATTAATTATCTTCCTTTTAAAAAAGGAAAATTCGATCTTGTGATAATCAAATATGTTCTCGAACATATTGAAACGCCTGAAATTTCAATAAAAAATCTTCAGCATCTTCTAAAATCAAATCAGTTTGTGTATGCGGTTGTTCCTAAATATTACGCTTTTCAGGATATGTTTTACAGATTTCTCGGCTGGTTAGCCGAAAAAACCGGAACCGGAAAACAAGCCCATATCCAAAAATTCACATTTGGTTCTTTTTGCAGATTGTTTTACGACAACGGATTTGTTCTTGTCGAATTCTATGAAGCGTCTGCCGGTCTTTCATTTCTCGATAAAAACCGATTCCGCAGACAATTAAAAAAAATCGTAATGACTTCGTTAAAATTTTTTTATACGATAACCGGAAAAGACCTTCTCGAAAAAAATGAAATGCATTTTATTTTCTGTAAATTCGATTGATATATGCAACGACATAATTTACATATTACGCTGTTGCGCAAAACATCAAATCAATCAATAAAAAATATTTCAAGGCGAATAATAAAATTGGAAACTTTAAAACATTATGATGAACATCTTGCCGAATATTATACGTGGATGAGCGGCGGGTTTGAAAATAAAAATCAGGAAGCGTATAATTTTTTCAAAGAAAATAGTATTATTCCATTTTCGAATAAATCAGCATACGATTTTGGCGCAGGCTGCGGCTTTCAAACATTAGCGTTAGCCAAACTTGGTTTTAATGTAACAGCAGTCGATTTTTCAATCAAATTAATAGAAGAACTTAAAACTAAAGTCTCGAATTATAATATTAAAATTTTAAAAGGCGATATACTGAACGCTGTTTCAAATATTATTGAACCTTGCGAACTTATTATTTGCATGGGCGATACTATCGCGCATTTTTCCGATAAAGAATCGCTAAAAAAATTTATATTCCAATGTTATGCCAAACAAATTGAGGGCGGAAAAATTGTATTAACTTTACGCGACCAAATTAATGAATTAAAAAACGAAGAAAGATTTATTCCGGTGAAATCCGATGATAATACGATTTTTACCTGCTTTTTAGAATATTTTGACGATTACATAAAAGTTTATGATATTATAAATATCAGAAAAAATAATCAATGGATTCAGAAAATAAGCAGTTATATAAAAATAAGATTAACGGCTGAACAAGTAATATCGTATCTTGAAAACGCAGGTTATAAGATAACCAAAAAAAAAATCGAACGCGGTTTAGTTACATTGATTGGAACGAGTGTCTAATTGTATTAGTTTTTAAGTGTATTTCTCAATAGAGAACATTTAACTTTTCTTTTACGTCAAACAAACGGCTGACAATTTTTATTATAACATTTAATATATTTTTTTATAGTTTTTTTTTACGTAACCCGTAGGTCTTGACAATGCTTAAATTCTTGTTTTTTCATCTACGGATATAACTATTGCATTTGTAGACGGATTTAAATATCATCCAACAATATTTGCAGTTTTAGCAGTAAATTCAGGGTCTGTGTTTATATTCCAAGTCCGTTGATTTGATAAAAATATTCCTTCTTTTTTTAGCAAACGCCATATTGCGTCTGCAGATGTTTTTAATATTTTAGCAAGCGTTGAACCATTCCAATGTGTAAACCATAAGTCGGCGTTTCTTCTAATTCATTTAATACTTTATTTCTAAATTCTTCACTATATTTTTTAGGCGCTCCTGAACGGGGCAAATCATATAATCCTTGAATTCCGTTAGTAATAAAATTATCTTGACGATTTCGTAGTGTGGTTTCTGTTTCATTATATTTTCAGGCTATGTCTTTAATCAATTTTCCGGCAATACATTCAAGAATTATTTTTGAACTCTGCGCTGTTTGACGTTCAATTTTTTTCTTTCATTTTTCTTTAAATGTCAACTTTATTTTGATACATTACGCTAGCGTCTAATTGCATTAATAAGTATTCGTATAAAAACGAAGCAAATGCCTTGTTTATACGCGTTTGCTTCGTAAAAATATCGTTAGTTAATTTTGCAATTAGACACTTAATAACTATTTTTTTTAACGATTATTTTTCGTTATCTTTCTTTTTTTCCGGTTCCTTGTTATAAGAACGTTTTAATAAATAATCCGGAAGTTCCAGTCCGGACATTTTAAATAAATCCTCAAGCGGCGGCAATGATTTCGCCAGCCCTGACATAAACTGCGCCGTAGAAGTTTTTCCGTCGCCGGAATTTGCAGTAGAATCCCATACAGTCACTTTGTCAATCTTAATATTTTTAATCGCCTCCACTTGAGTTTTTACAAGTTCGGGAAGTTTATCGGCTATCATCATAAGAACCGCGTTTTTCGGATCGTTACCGCCCGCCGCCTGAACCAATTTTTCAAAACCTTCGGCTTGTTTGCTCAATATCTCAAAAATACCTTTTGCTTCGGCTTCCATTTTAAAGAAAATAGCGTCGGCTTCGCCTTTAGCTTTTCTTCTAATCTGTTCGGCGTCGGCTTCAGCGTCGATTTCAATTTTCTTTTTATTTATTTCCGCAGGAACGACTATGTCCGCGTTTTTAGAAGCCCGCTCTTTTTCCGCTCTTATCGTTTCCGCTTTGCGTTCTGCTTCATAAGCTTCGGAAAGAGCAAGCGCGGTTTGAACTTTTTCAGCGGCGGTGGCGCGTTTATTAGCTTCGGCTTCGCGTTCTCTTCTTTCGGCGTCTGAGTTGGCTATTGTTATTTTAGCGGTATTTTCTCCTTCTACCGCGGTGGCGTTCGCTTCCGAGGTTTTAATTCTCGTGTCCATCATAGCGTTAGCTTTAGCTATGTTTTCATCGCGTTTTGCCTGAGCGACGCGAATTTCTTTATCGCGTTCCGCTTCGGCTATTCCGATGTTTTCCGAGCTTTTAGCGTTAGCCATATTTATTTGTCTGTCCCGTTCGGCTTCAGCCATTTTTATATCTTTATCTCTATCAGCGTTAGCTTTTCCAATCTCTCCGTCGCGGTTTTGTTCTGCAACGCTTTTTTTTGCGTCGTTGATAGCTTTAGCCGCTGCTTCTTTTCCAAGCGCTTCAATATAACCTGATTCGTCTCTTATATCTGTAACGTTGACGTTTATAAGTTTCAATCCGATTTTTTTCAATTCGGTTTCTACGTTTTTTGAAACGTTGGTAAGAAATTTATCCCTGTCGGAATTAATTTCTTCGATATCCATTGTCGCAATTACAAGACGAAGCTGTCCAATAATTATATCTTTTGCAAGTTCCTGAACATCGTTCAAGTCAAGACCAAGCAAACGTTCCGCCGCGTTAGTCATAACTCCTGCTTCTGTAGATACGCCGACAGTAAAACGGGAAGGAACGTCGACTCTGATGTTTTGTTTACTTAACGCTTTAGTCAAATTTACTTCTATCGACATAGGAGTTAAATCAATATATTCGTAAGATTGTATCAAAGGCCAGACAAAAGCCGCGCCTCCGTGAATACATTTTGCCGAACGGTATAAACCGTTTTCTTCGCTGCCTATTTTCCCATAGACAACGAGTATCCTATCCGAAGGACAACGTTTGAAACGTTTCATCATCAAAACTATTGTTCCGAAAAAAATAGCAGCAACTATTCCGGCAAGGGCTGCAGTCGTTGAAAATGCGTCAAAAACCATAAATAATCCCCTCCATATAAAAAATAAATTTTATTCCACAGTTACGCTTTTTGCAAGGTTGCGCGGCTGATCCACGTCGCAACCGAGAAAATCCGCAATCTGATAAGCTATAATCTGCAACGGAATTACGTTTATAACCGGAGCGAGCGGCTCGATAGTTTCAGGCAAAATAATTTTATAATCGGCGAGTTTATCCGGAATTTCTACGGAATCGTTTGCAACGACTATCGTTATTCCGCCGCGCGCCTTGACTTCTTGAAGATTGCCAATAACTTTTTCAGTAATAAAACTTTTTGTAGCTATTGTCAATACCGGCATTTGTTCTGTGATTAAAGCGATTGGACCGTGTTTCATTTCTCCGGCGGCATAACCTTCCGCATGAATATATGAAATTTCTTTAAGTTTTAAAGCCCCTTCCAAAGCTATGGGAAAATTATAATGTCTTCCCAAAAATAAAAAATCCGAATAGTTATGAAACTTTAAAGATAATTCTTTATAATATTCAGTATGCTCAAGCGCCGTTTTTATTTTTGAAGGGATTAATAAAAGTTCCTTTAAATAATTTTTGTAATCAATTTCTGAAATGGTTTTTTTGATTTTTGCAAGATATACGGCAAATAGAAACATAACCGAAAGTTGAGTGGTAAAAGCTTTTGTCGAAGCTACTCCTATTTCCGGTCCGGCGTTCGTATAAATCACTCCGTCGCATTCCCTTGAAAGAGCGCTTCCTCTGACATTGCAGATTCCAAGCGATACGGCTCCTTTTTCTTTTGCGCTTCTCAACGCCGCAAGACTGTCGGCGGTTTCGCCGCTCTGCGAAATAATAATAATCAAATCGTTTTTGACTATCGGAACTTTTCTGTATCTGAATTCCGAAGCGATTGCGGTTTCAACCGAAATCCCGCAAAATTCTTCAAGATAATATTTCCCAACAAGACCCGCGTGCCAAGCGGTTCCGCATGCCACAATATATATTTTATTTATCCTTTTAAAAAACTCAGGGGAAATTTTGCAGTATCTGAATTTTATTTCTCCGGAAGCTTCGTCGTATTTATCGTCTATTGTTTCGGCTATTACTTCCGGTTGTTCGAATATTTCTTTAAGCATATAATGCTTGAATCCTTTTTTTTCGGCGTTCATAGCGTCCCAATTTATATTCGTTACGGCTTTATTTTGTTTTACGCCTTTAAAATCAGTTACTTCGATAGAGTTCTGCGATACTACGGCGATTTCCCTATCGTCGAGAAAAATTATGTCTTTTGTGTAAGGCAATATAGCAAGCATATCCGAAGCTATGAAATTTTCTTTTTCGCCTTTGCCTATAACAAGCGGGCTTCCCGACCTGGCGCATATTATTTTGTCCGGTTCTTTTAAGGAAATCACGCAAACGGCATACGACCCGTGGACCGTTTCAAGACTTGATTTTACAGCTTCGTAAAGATTTGTCTTATAATTTTTTTCTATCAAATGAATCAATACTTCCGTATCGGTTTCTGATTTAAAATTATGACCTTCGGAGATAAGCGTTTTTTTTATTTCGGCGTAATTTTCAATAATTCCGTTGTGAACAATCGCGAACTGTTCCGAGCAGTCAAGATGCGGATGCGAGTTTTCATCCGAAGGTTTTCCGTGGGTAGCCCATCTTGTATGAGAAATTCCAACGTTTCCTGGAACCTTTATATTCTCGATTTTTTTCTGCAAATCAGCTATTTTTCCAAGCGATTTATGGGTTTGCAGCGCGGTTCCGGAATTATTTATTACGCATATTCCCGAAGAATCGTAACCCCTATATTCCAGCCGTTTCAATCCGGAAAATAAAATTTTAATCGAACGCCTGAATCCGGCATAACCGACTATTCCGCACATTTGATTTTTCCTTCCTTTTCAAGTTTTGAAAATAAACTTTTTAAATAATCAGCGCCGGACGCGGCGCTAAAATCTGTTTTCATTAAAATATTATATATCTTTCCGAGCGCCGAATCAATGAATTGTTTAAAAAATAATTTGTTTTCAATAAGTCCGAGTTTTACATACGCCGCGTTCGCCTGCATCAATCTTTGAAGAGACGTCAAGGCAAACCGTCTGTCGAATTCTTCGGAACCGAACAACTCGAATTTTTCAATAAACTTATTTTTATAATAATTATATAATTCGCCGAAATATATTTTTATTTCATTTTCGGAATAAGGGTCGTAAAGCAGCGAAGCCAAATCATAAAAATTAGAACCGTAATATGCGGTTTGATAATCTATGAAATAAATTTTTTTTTCCGAATACAGTATATTTTGAGATTGAAAATCTCTATGAATAAAAAAACCGTTTTTATTCAGCGTTTTCTCCGGTTTTAAACATTCGGGTTTCCATAAATATTCGGCTATGTGGTTAAAACATTTTGTCAATTCTAATTTATCGTAATCAGCAGATAAATATTTGTCTAAAACCATAGTCCTGAAATATTCGGTTTCCCATTTATAGACCGACGCGTCAAATTTCCGTTCAGGATATTTTTTAATTAAAGCCGGACCGCATTCCGTCTGCATAACTATAAGTCTGTCGATTATTTTTTTATAAATATAAAGAGTTTCTATTTCATTTGATTTAATTTTATCGTATATGACTTTTTTCCCTAAATCTTGAATAAGCAAATATTTTTCAGATAAATCGGTATGATAAATTTCAGGAACGTTTATTCCTGACGAATGAAGAATTCCGGTTATGTCTAAAAACCTTTGAAGTTCTGCAATATCGGCATATTCGCAATAGATATAACTTTTATTTTCAGAACTTAATCTAAAATATTTTCTCGAAGAACCGCCGGTAGTTATTTGATAAACTTCGGTATTATCAATATTCAAAAAATCGTTTAAAATTCCGGCTTTGAAAATCAGCAATGAAGAAATATCGGATTTCATAATTATTTTTTTAAGAAAGCCGCATTTAACAGAGCGTCAATGGCGTTTTTCGCCGCCAATACCTGCGATTCGGTTCCGGACAAATGAAGACGTCCGTATCTGCCGCGGTATCTATAATGGATAAGATTAATGTCAATAGCTTTTTCGGCTTCGTTTGCGGCAATTGTCGACCAGCACGCGGGCTGAACTTCAAGAATATACAACGATTGACCCGGAATCAGCAGCGACCCTTCGGCCTTTCGATTTATTATCTGCGCGTGATAATCGCTTATGTTTGTTATTATTTGGGAAGTTAAAACTTCCGGTTTTTTAGCGTTTTGAGAGGTCAAATTATAAGTTTCAAGTATTTTATTGCCTGAAGTTAAAACATCGTCTTGAGAAAAAGAATGAAATTCCACTATTCCGTATTCCCGTTCTTCAAGAAGAACGGCAGGACGGACGGACGCGGTTTTTACGGCTATATCCAGAACTTTATTAATCTCTATTCCGGGTTGGATTTCTATCCACATCGCAGCCATCCCGCTTGTGGGTATATCGCCGTCCGCTTGAGCCGCGGTCAGAGCCGCAAATTGCGGCTGCATTTTATCAATATATATATAACTTATTAAATCCATAGCTTTTCATTTTATTTGCAGTTAAAAAAAAATCAATTTATATTTGACTTTTATTATTTGTAAATATAAAATTTTTGAAATTCAAACTGTTTCCGGAGATGAATAAATAATGAATAAAAAAATAATCATTTTATCTGTCGTTTTACTGTTGGTTATAGGCGGCGCAGGTTTCTTCTATATGGATACCATAATCGGCTTATTTACGGGAGAAGAGAAAAAAGAGGCGAATTTAACTCCGCAACAGCCGCAGAAAGCTCCCGCCGAGCAAATGCCGCCGGAAAAAGTTTTTGAAAAAGCTTTTGAAAAAATATTCGAGCCATCCCTAAAAAGTTTTGGACTTGAAGAATTTAGCGAACTAACGTCTTTAAAATTTATCTTAAAAACCAATATCGAATTTACAGATGAGTTTTTAAAAGAACTTCCCAAACCCTTACAAAAATTTAAAAATGTCGATTTGAATTTGGGTTTAACCGCGGACAAAAAAAATAATAATTTTTTATTGGCGATGGAATCGGTTGTTTCTAAAAAAATTCAAATTTCTTCCTTTAACGAATTGGCAAATGTATGTTTTCCCGATTTAAAAGAAATTTATTCGGCGTCTGCGGGAGAATTTGCTAAAACGCTGCCTTTTCCGATTCCGTCTTTTTCAATGAATAACTCAAAGGGCGAACCAGAATTAAAAAATGAAAATAAAGACGAAGAATCCGGCGATGAAGAATCTAAAGATGAAGAAAACGGCGAAAAAAAGGTTTCTGAAGAACAGGCGAAACCGGAAAATCAGCCGGCCGAACCAAAAACAACTGGAAACGAAGGTTCCAAAGATAAAAAAGTAATTGATAAAATAAAGGAAAACTTTGAAATCACAAGAGAAAAAGGCGAGCCGCAAAACGTAAAAATTATTTTAACGCCTAAAAATAAATCCGGCAATTCTCCGGAATCAATAATTTTATTTGTTCACAAAAAAAGTTTTACAATTGAAAAAATAGAAATTTCCGGAAAAAATTTTAAAACAAATCAACCGGTTTCTATTGTATCGACTTTTGAATACGGAGAATCCGGCAATATTAATAAAATTTCAACGCTGGAAACCGAAAAAGACGCGGAACCTAAAAACAGTTCATTGTCTTTAAACTATAACGAAGGATTAGTCGAATCATTAAAGATAGAAGCGGAAAATGCGAACGAAATAATAAATTTGTCATATAACGAGGAAAAAAAATTCAGCGGAATAAATTATGAAAAAAATATAGAGGGAATCGGCAAATTAACTTTGCAAATTTCAGATTTTGCAATTAATGCCGAATACGGCGAGAATGATTTCATCATAACCGGAACTGAAAAATATAAAAAGAAAACTAACGAAGATTTTAATAAAGCGGTAAGTTCGGGAAAACTCGCCAAACAGGTTTTAAAAATTAATGAAAAAGATTTAAAATTAGCCGGCGAAATGATATTTGCGAAAATAATGACTGCAATTATGTCCCCTGCAAAAACTGAAATCGCAGCGGTGGAAACTCCTGAATCCGAAGAAGACGGAAAACCGGCTGAAGAAAAAAAGAGTATTAAGGAATCAGCCAATAAACAAGCGGCAGAAGACGAAGGCGAAGAACAAGACGAGGAAGAAAGTCCAAAACAACCTCCGGTAAAAAAAGCCGAACCGCCAAAAAAAGAAGCGAAAAAACCTGAAGAAAAAAAGAAACCCGAACCTGCGGCTAAAGAAGAAAGCGAAGACGAGGATTCTGAAGAAGCGGAAGAAGCGCCGAAACCCGCGCCTAAAAAAGTTGAAAAAAGGAAATCCGAACCTGTTGAAGAAAAACCCGAACCTAAGGAAGTCCGGAAACCTGCGCGTCCTGCGGTTTCAGACGATAATCTTATAAACGACATGGCAAGTAGAGAATACAGCCCAAAATACGCGACTATAGTAAAACAATATAATTCAAATAAAATTGACAAAGTTCAATTGCTTCCGCAAATTGAAGAAGTTTTAAAATCTGAACCTAATAATGTGGAAGCTCTGTATATGGCTGCTTTAATCAATTTTCAAAATTTAAAAAATAACGATGAGGCGGTTAAATATTTTGATTTGGTTTTGAAAAGCGCTAATTTAAACAGCAAAGTCGAGCGGCAGATATATTATTGGTCGAGAATGCTGAAAAAACAAATTTTACCTCAAAAATGACGAATAATTTTTCTGATAGAAGAAAGCATAAACGCTATGATTTGCATATAAAATTCTACGCGGAATCCATAAACGGTTCTTTTAAAAATTTTAGCGTCGAAACAATCAATTTAAGCGAACGCGGCGCTTTTATAAAAATTCCCGAAGACATTGAATTATTCGAACGGTTTCGCGGAATTCTTAAAATACCCGAAAATTTAAAAAATCAGGACATTTTTTCGGAAATTTTTTTCGAAGGAATAATTATTAGAAAAGAAATTAGAATCGCCGAAAACAATAAGGAGTATTACGCCGGAATTTATTTTGAAAAAATCGGAGACGGAGAATTGTCGGCAATACGAAATTTCTTAAAAAAATTCGGAGAAAAAAACTTTTTAACAAAAATATTCGGTTTATGGTTTAAAGGCAAATGAGATATTGTTTATTGATGCGGTATAGTTCTTTATATCAGGAAACGGTGGAAAAATTTCTTGACGAGTCTAATATTAACGATTATATATTTACAGACAACATAGATTTCGTGAATTTCGACGTTGCCGACAATAAACTCCGCCCGCAAAAAAGCATTGGTTTGATTATCACTTTAGACGAATCGGAATTATCGGGATTTGAAAAATTATTCGATAATTTAATATCAAAAAACGCCGAATTGAAAAATAAAATTAGATACTTCGTATCGCCGGTGTATAAAGAAGGTTAAACATATTTGGATTTTAAATTATTTTTTATAATAATTTTTTTAATAAAATCAGCGGTTCATATATTTTTAAATATTTTAAATTTGAAACATTTAAAAAGCGCTTCCGCAACAATTCCCGAAGAAATTTTAGACGCGGTTAAATCCGAAACAAGCGAAAAATCTTTAAAATACAACGAAGAAAAAATGAAATTTACCATTTTTTCGGATTCATTGGATATTGTGTTGGCGTTTATTTTTTTGTTTTCTCCGCTATTTGTTTTATATGTCAATCTGATTAATTCGCTTCAATTGCATTACGTTTTAAAAGGATTAATCTTTTTTTACATACTTATTATCGCTGATAGTTTTTTCGATTTGCCGTTGTCCTATTATTCGAGTTTTGCAATAGAAGAAAAATACGGATTCAATAAATATACTTTAAAAAAATGGTTTATAGACAATTTAAAAAATTTAGCTCTTCAAATAATTCTAATATCAATTATTTTAAGTTTGGTTTTATATCTTACCGGAGGCGAATTGAACGAATTTAAATGGAAATACGCGGTTACTGGCTGGATAATAATATCTTGTCTCTTGATATTATTCACTTTTCTTGTTCCGGTTATAATCATTCCTTTTTTTTACAAAATAAAACCCATAGAATCCAATTCGTTAACTGAAAAAATCAACGCGTTATTAAATAAATTAAATTTTAAAATCAAAGGAATTTATTCGGTTGACGCCAGCTTAAGATCAACGCATGCTAACGCCGGTTTTTCAGGATTCGGAAAAAGTAAAAAAATAATTATATTCGACACGATGCTCGACGGCAAGTATTCGGACGATGAAATCCTTTCCGTCCTTGCTCACGAGATCGGTCACGCTAAAAAAAAACATATACTTATTCAAATGATTCTTTCTATCGCCGTTCTTTTTATATTTATAACTTTTATACTTTATTTGTTATCTTCGGATTTTGCTTATAATTCTATGGGGATAAATAGAATTTTCTTTGCGGGACTGCTGTTTGCCGGTTTTTTTTTCGAGAATATTTTTTATTTTGTTCAGCCCCTTACAAGCAGACTATCGAGAAAATTCGAATTTGACGCGGATAAATATTCAAAAACCGCAATGAATTCCGCTGTTCCGTTAATATCGTCTTTTAAAAAATTCATAATTAACGATTGTGCGAACATCAATCCGCATCCCGCGTATGAAAGTTTTTATTACAGTCATCCGTCTGTAATCAAACGAATAAACAAATTATCCGGATAATTTTAAACTTTGGAAAATTTTATGGAAATTAATTTGGTTGATAATTATTATTGGTATGTGTTAAACGTCATAACCGGCAAAGAAGAATTAATAAAATTCTGCATTGAAGAGGATTTTAAAGACGAATTAATTGTAAAACTTCCTAAAAAAAAAATGCTTGAAAGACGAAAACACGAATATAAGGAAACTTTAAAAATACTGTTTCCGGGTTATATGTTTATTTTAATTGAAAAAATTAAAAACGTTGATTCAATTATCGACAATATAGAAATGTTAAGATTAAAAAACATAGGTTTAATAAAAATTCTCAGAGACAGCGAAACTCTTAAACCTATTTTTCTTGAAAGAAAAGAAATTGAAAAAGTTATGACATGGCTGAATAAAGAAGATTTTGTCGATTATACCGTGGGAATGAAAGTTGGGAATGAAGTCAAACTTATCGCTGGGCCTTTTAAAGATGAAATAAGCAAAATAGTAAAAATAAACTGGCGTAAATTTAGAATAAGCGTTCAGCTTAATTTTCTTGGACAACAAACCGTGGATTTTCCTTTTACTTATATTGAACCTTTATCATAAGCCGGATAAAAATATGAGATTAAAAAATATTTGATTTCTATTTTACTATCAAGAAATATCCAATATTCTTGTTTGTCCGGATGAATTTAAAATTAAATTTCCGCTTACGGCGGCAGGTATTAAAACCGTTTCTCCTTTTCTAAACCCGTAAGTTTTTTTTCCTGAAGAAAAACGGATTTTACAATCGCGGCTTATATTCGACAATATTCTAAAACTGTCTTTGAGATTTTCAAGAATACATTCGTTTTGAAAAACGGCCAAGTTTATGTTGAACAATTTATTTTTTAATAAACGGGTTATTTCAAAATTGTCATTTTTTAAAATGACTTTTGGAGCCGGCGTCAAATTTTTAAATCTTGTTTTTTTGATTGATTTCAGACACTGTCCAATTTGCAAGGGTCTTTCCGGCAAATTCCGGTTCCAGTCAAAAAATCTATAGGTTATATCTGAGGGTTGTTGAATCTCGGCGATTAAAGTTCCTTTTAAAACCGCGTGAACTGTTCCCGCAGGAACATAAATAGTATCGCCGTTTTTTATTTTCCGGTAATTCAACACAGAATCAAAGTCGTTGGATTTGATTAGTTTCTTAATCTTGTTCAAATTAAATTTTTCATTGACTCCAAGTATGATTTTATTATTTGAAGTATTAATAATATGCCAGCATTCTGATTTGCCGCAAAGCGATTTGTTGTTGCCGGAACTAATATTATCCGGATGGGTTTGAACCGATAAGTTTTCGGATGCGTCCAAGAATTTATAGAGCAGAGGAAATTCTTTATGATTTTTATATTTGTATCCGAGCAATTCTACCGGATATTTTCTGACGAGTTCGAGAAGCGGTAAACTTTTGTATTTTCCGTTTGAAATTACGCTGACATTATTTTTTACTGTGGATATTTCCCAGGATTCTCCGATATTTTTATTTTTTGGCAGGTTTTTATTCAATATATTTTTTAAATTTTTTCCGCCCCAAACGTTTTCTTTGAAAATCGGAAAAAATTTTATCGGATAAGAAATGAAATTCGGCATAAACTTTTTGTATATAGAATTTTTATAAATTTTTTAATGCGTTTAAACCCGAAAACTGCATAAGGATTTTGAAAAATTGTTCAGACAGCATAGAATACTTGTTTCAGACAATTTTTCAAAATATTAAAAACATATGATTTACGGCTAACGCCGTAAATTTAAAAAGTTTTCGGGTTTTTAGAAGTTTTAATATAAATTGCGATTTTCAATCGCAATATTACATCTATGTTTTGAAAAACTTCATTTTACATCTAATGCATTAATCCGGTTGAATAACTGTCGTCAACAAGCTAATGCCCGCATCTGCAATTTTATATTTTTAATTGCAATTAATTGGAGAGTCAAAAGCCCCAAAAAATAAAGTCCGCAATTTTTATTCGATTGTAAAAACAATCTGTAAAAATCGCGGACTCCGCTAAAAAAAATTATAAACTTAAACTCTTTTTTTGCTTAGGTTAAGTCTGCCCTGTCTGTCGATTTCAAGAAGACGGACTTTCATCGCGTCTCCGACTTTAACGACGTCGGCCGCGTTTTTAACAAAACCGTTCTGTAGTTCGGACACGTGAACGAGTCCTTCGCATCCAGGCATAATTTCAACAAACACTCCGAAATTTTCAACGCGTTTCGCAACGCCGTCATATACGGCTCCGATTTCAACGTCTTTAACCGCGCCCTTTATCATCTTGATGGCTTCCTGAACTTTCTGCTGATCGCTGCCCGCTATATTGACCATTCCATTTTCCTGAATATCGATTTTAACGCCTGTTTTTTCAGTGATACCGCGTATATTCTTTCCGCCAGGTCCGATTAAATCCTTGATTTTATCCACGTCTATCTGCATTTGAGTGATTTTAGGAGCGTTAGGAGAAAGTTCCGGTCTTGGACTTGAAAGACATTTGCTCATCTCGTTAATAATATGAAGTCTGCCTGCTTTTGCCTGATTTAAAGCGGTTCTCATAATATCAAAAGTCAAACCTGCGATTTTGATATCCATTTGAATCGCCGTAACTCCGTCTATTGTTCCGGCTATTTTAAAATCCATATCTCCGAGATGATCTTCGGCGCCCAGTATATCCGACAATACCTTATAATTGTCGCCTTTTTTGATTAAACCCATTGCGATTCCCGCTACCGGAGCTTTTATAGGAACGCCCGCGTCCATTAAACACAAACATCCGGAGCATACCGAAGCTTGCGAAGACGAACCGTTTGATTCGAGAATTTCTGACACTACGCGGATTGCGTAAGGAAATTCGTCGAAACTTGGAAGCACGCCTTCAAGCGCTCTTTTTGCAAGATTGCCATGACCGATTTCGCGTCTTCCCGGCGACCCGATTCTTTTTACTTCGCCGACTGAAAACGGTGGAAAATTATAATGTAAAGTAAAACGCTGCGAACCCGAACCTTCTATAGAATCGAAATTCTGCATATCCTGAGAAGTTCCTAAAGTTACTATCCCTAAACTTTGAGTTTCTCCGCGCGTAAATAATGCTGAACCGTGAGTGTTTTTTAAAACCGGAGCTTCGCAAGTAATTGGTCTTATTTCAGTTAATCCTCTTCCGTCCACGCGCTGTCCGCGTTCCAGTATCGCGCCGCGTAAAATTTCATATTCCAATTCTTCAAATAGAATCATAATATATTTCGTATAATTCGCGTCGGCTGTTATTCTTTCGGAGAATTTTTCTTTTGCTCCTTTTAGCAATTCGCCAAGGGCTTTTGCTCTTTCTTTTTTTGCCTTGATGAACAAAGCCGCTTCCATTCCGGTTCCTAAAAAATCGCGGATTTCTTTTTCAAATTCCGCGGGAATCGACGAAGCGGTCAATTCAAGTTTCGGTTTGCCGCATTTTGAAACCAATTCATTCTGCATATCAACAATCTGTTTAATGCATTTATGCGCGTATTCAAGCGCGGCGACTAAATCTTCTTCGGGAACTATATTTGCCACGCCTTCAACCATCATAATTGCGTCGCTTGTTCCGGCTACGATTATTTCAAAATCGCTTTTTTCGAGGAGTTCTTGAGAAGGATTGATAACAAACTCTCCGTTTACTCTTCCTATTTTCACGGCGCCTACGGGTCCGTTAAACGGTATCTCGGAAATACATACGGCGGTAGAAGCCCCTATCATAGACAATATGTCGGCTGAGTTTTCTGAATCGCTCGATATTACCGTAGATATGATTTGAACCTCTGATTTGAATGATTTTGGAAATAAAGGACGCATCGGTCTGTCGGTCAGGCGGGCTATTAAAGTTTCTCTATCGGATACTTTTCCTTCGCGTTTTAAAAAACCGCCCGGGAATTTTCCCGCCGCATAATATTTTTCAATATAATTTACGGTCAACGGAAAAAAATCTCTTACCGCGTCGTCTTCGCTCGTCATATAACATACGGTAGATAATACGGAAGTCCCTCCGCAGCTTATCAATACCGAACCGTGAGCCTGTTTAGCCATTCTGCCGGTTTCAATCGTAATTTTTTTTCCGGCTATTTCTTTTTCAATAATAATTGGATTATACATAATATATAAACCTCCTAAATAAATTTGAGCGGGGGAGGGGAACTTTGCGTTGGGTTAAATAAAACTTATTTTCTTATATTAAGTTTTGAAATTAACTCATGATAACTTTCGTTATTTTTTCTTTTTAAATAATCCAACAGCTTTCTGCGTTTTCCAACCAGTTTTAAAAGTCCGCGTCTCGAATGAAAATCCTTGTTATGAACTTTTAAATGCTCGGTTAAATAGTTTATTCTTGAAGTAAGAATAGCTATTTGAACCTCAGGCGAACCCGTATCTTTCTCATTCTTCTGATATGCGGTTATCACCTTTTTTTTATCGTCTACTGTCAAAACCATTTTACTTTTTACACCTCCAAAAGCGCATATAAATAATAATTAATTTAAATTTTACAAATATCCATTATAATTTGTTTTTTTAATTCGTCAATAGAATTAAATTTTATTATTTCTCTGATAAATTTTTCCGGATAAATAACGGCGTTCTCGCCGTAGACGTTTTCGTTAAAATTTAAAATATACGTTTCGATTGTTTTTTCAGACCTGTTAAACGTGGGTATTTCTCCTATGTGAGAAATACTTCTATATTTTTTGCCTTTAATTTCAGCGGTCGTTTCAAATATTCCGCGCAATTCGATTACATTTTCAGGATATTCGATATTTATAGTCGGGAATCCTATAGTTCTTCCAAGTTCCTTGCCTTTTTTAATTATTCCCGAAAAACAATATTTGTATCCGAGCATTTTATTGGCAAACTCAAAATTATAGTTTAATAGATTTTTTTTTATATTTGTCGACGATACGGTTATTCCGTCGATAATAACTTTATCTAAACTTATAGCTCTTGTTTTAAAATATTTTTTTAAAAGTTCGAGATTTCCTTTTTTTTCTTTCCCGAATTTAAAATCATAACCTATGACAATATACTCCGCGTTTAATTTTTTTATCAAAATCTCTTCAATAAATTTTTCGGCGCTATACTCGAAAATCCGTTCTTCAGGATTAAAATTAATAAAATAATCCACTCCGGATTTTTCAAAAATTTCTTTTTTTTTTTCAAACGAAATCAATTGTTTCGAGTATAACCGGTTGGACGAAAATATTAATTTCGGGTTTGTCTGAAAAGTGATAACCGCGGATTTATAATCTGATTCTTTTGAAATGTCTATAACTTTTTTTATGAGTTCCGAATGTCCAAGATGAATTCCGTCGAACACTCCGATAGTAACGACAGTTTTATGATTTAAATTAATTTGATTAAGCGAATCGGAAATTTTCATAAATTCTATGATTTAAAAACTTTTTGAGGTTCGATTATGCTTTGTTTGTTATCGGTGATTTTAGCCGCGCCGATAATTATATCTCCTTTGCTTTTCACAAGAACGGTTTGATTTGCAAATTCCGAATAACCGTTATTATTTAATTCTATAAGGCTTATTTTATTGCCGTTCATAAATCTTGGAACCGCTGAAAGCGGGATTTCAACGACTGGCAGCGGAGAAAACGATTCCATATCTAGCAAATCCGATTCGGTCAAATCTGCGATTTTTTTCGATTGAATTATATCAAATTTTCCGGCTCGGGTTCTGGTCAAATCCTGCATTATTCCGTCGACGCCAATTTTTTTCGCCATATCGTCGCACAAAGATCTTATGTAAGCGCCTTTTGTTACCGTAGTAAAAAAATGAACGTCGATATAATCTTCAGTTTTTTCTAATTTTTCGATTTTAATGAATTTTATATTAATTACCTGAGGCTCGCGCTCTACTGTTATTCCTTTTCTGGCAAGAGAATATAATCTTTTTCCGTTTATTTTTTTTGCGGAATACATCGGCGGAATCTGTTTTTGCTTGCCTATAAAAGTCAAGATAACTTTTTTGATTTCCGCTTCTGTTAATCCCTCCGGGATTCCGGTTTTCTCAACGTTTCCGGTTCTGTCAAGCGTTTCTGATTTGTATCCCAGCCGGAGTATGACAGAATAGTCTTTATCGTCTAAAGT
Source organism: bacterium (assembly GCA_036733285.1). GTDB lineage: Bacteria > JAGOBX01 > JAGOBX01 > JAGOBX01 > JAGOBX01 > JAGOBX01. The sequence continues at coordinate 18,232 of DAINAU010000011.1, read as the reverse complement.
AAGATACTCGACAAGTCTTGTGGCGTTGTTCACGCATACCGCCAATACCCCTTTAGCCATTACGTCAAGCGTGCCTGTATGACCGGCTTTCTTGAGTTTAAATTTTTTCTTTATTTCGTTGACGACGTCAAACGACGTGTAGCCTTCTTGTTTATTTACTATGAAACATCCGTCTTTCATATTTTAAAAATTGATATTGATTCGCTTAATTTTGTCGAAATATTTTTCAAATTATTCGCTTCAAGTTGAAGCTCTTCAGAACTCTTAGCGTTCTCCTGAGACGCCATATTTATCTGCGACATAGCAAGATGTATTTGTTCGACTCCGGTTTTTTGTTCGGTCATTGCGGATTTGATATGAACGGTCATTTTATCGACATTTTCCATTGCTTTGACTATTTCGCCCACTCCGATTTCCTGTTCTTGAGTAGCCAATGAAACGCTGTTGGTCGCAGATTGAATCGTCTCGACTTGTTTAATAATTTGTTTGCTTGTTATATTCTGTTCGTTCATTGCGTTTGCCACTTGAACAATCAAACCGGTTATTTCCTGAATTTTTCCGACTATATTTTCAAGCGAATTTTCCACTTCTTTGGATAGTTGAACGCCGTCTTCTGCGAGTTTGGAACTTTCCCGGGTCGATACGACCGATTTTTTTGTTTCTGTCTGTATATTCTGTATTATCTCGGCGATTTCTTTAGTGGCTTTTGAACTGCGTTCCGCAAGTTTTCTAACTTCGTCCGCGACGACTGCAAATCCTTTTCCGTGTTCGCCGGCCCTGGCCGCTTCAATAGCCGCGTTCAAAGCAAGCAGATTCGTCTGTTCGGAAATCTCGTCGATGACCTCCACAATATTTCCGATATTTTCCGCGCGCGCTCCGAGTCCTTCTATAACTTTCACTAATTCAGTCATACTTGTTTTTATTTTTTCTATTCCTTCGCTTGAACGGCCTACGGAAATTTTCCCTTCGTTAGCCGTGGTTCCGCCTTCTTTTGCTTTTTCATTTACCACATTTATGTTTTCTGTTATAGACCCGATACTCGCAGTCATTTCTTCTATCGCGGCGGAGGTCTGGTTAACTGAATTATTCACGTCTTTTGTGGAAGAATTAACGTTTTTCACGGAACGGGACATCTGATTGGCGGCGGAAACTGTTTCTGTTACCGCGGACGCTTGAAACTCTACGTTTTCCGTAACGGTTTTTAAATTAGAACTGAATTGAGATATTGTCGAAGAAGTTTCTTCAACGCTTGAAGCTGTTTCTTGAGAAGACGAAGCAATATGCTGAACTTTGTCTTCAAGTATCAGGCTCGACTGATTTACTTTATCCGAAGCGGTTTTAATATCTGAAATCAAAGAGGCGAGCGTCGCTATTGTAGAATCTATGCTCGACCCCAATTCGCCTATTTCGTCTTTGCTTTTCATATCGCATTTCACAGTAAAATCTCCGGCAGACACGCTTTTCATTATATTCGAGATTTGATAAACCGGTTTTGTTATCGACGCCGCTATTATGTATCCTAAAGACAGCGACACTATTACCGCCAATATCATTATCGCGACTGAAATCATTTTGCTTTGCGTTTGAATTATTTCCGCGTATTCGGATTCTTTTTTTACCGTTTCTTCTTCGGTTTTTACAAGTTTTTCTATTAACGGCCATGCTTTATTTAGAACTTCCCGCGCAACGTTTATCGCCTGAAAATTCATTTGATTAAAAATTTCCACAGCCTTTTCGCATTCGGCGTTGACAAGCTCGAAAGATTTAAAAACGTTCATAGCCGCGGGTTCGGTTTCAGTTTTAAAAATTTTTAAAGCTCCGTCCGAATTTCCCTTTTTTATAAGGGTTTTAACCGTTTTTACGCTTGAATGAAATTTCTGATGGTATTCCCGCATAGCGTTGATATTATCATTAACTATTTTATTTTTTGTTGTGAAGGTTGGAAGCCATTTTCCAAAATTGCATAAAGTATGGTCGTCGCCTCCTTCAAATACGGTTCTTGTTTCTATCGCGTCCATCATTTCGGAAAATAATTTATAATGGTCTTTTGTGAATTTTTCTATATTCCGGCTTATCTCCATAGGATTTAACATATCCATTTCGATTAGTTGATTGTTTAAATCCATTACTTTATTGTTAATAGATTTCCATTCGGCGATTAAAATTTTCGCTTCATCCCATACTTTTTGCGTTTCTTCATTTTTTTCGATTTTTTCATATTTTTCAAAAGCCGGATCGTATATTTTCCGCGACGTCGTTATATTTGAAATCTGACGCTCTCTGCTTTCAAGATTTATATTCGGACTTAATAAAGTCCTTATTGATGCTCTTATAGCTTCAAGTTCTCTCGACAATATAAGAATATTTTCTAATCCCGGAAAACTATTGCTGACCATTTTATCGACGCTTCTATTTATAGTAGAAATGCTTATATAAGAAATTAATCCTACTATAAGCGTTATTAAAGCGGTTATTCCGAAGCTGCTTAAAAGTTTCCCTTTTAATTTTAAATTCATTTGAAATTCTCCTCGCAGAAAAATTGATTATTTAACCTTCAATATATATTAAAAAATAAAAAAAATCAAATACGAACGTCAATAATTCCAAAACCGAGGACTCAAAGCCGCTCATAGTGAAATACTGTATGAAAACAAAAAAATACCTCCTACAAAAATGATAAAATTCTAAGAACCGACAGTTTTTGAAAAAAATATTTTTTTTTGATTTTATCCGAATCATTTTTTTCAGGATTTTGACAGACCTTGCGCCATATCGAAACCTATATAATTTAATCCGGTAATTATTTTATTTTTCCGATAAAGATTTTCGGTAGATTTTTTTTTAAATTTAATCTTTTTTTTACTTAAAAATTCTTTGAATAACGTAGGAATTTTCTTGGGTTTTATTGACAGATATATTTAAATTTATACCTTTTACATAATTAAAATATTTCTTCGCAGGCATATAAACTATCTAAAAGAAACAAGTTTTTCATTTTGGAAATTGCTTTCTTAATTTTCGAAGCGCCCTGTACGCCGCTTTTAATTCGCAATCCTGTTTGACAAATTCGCCGTCAACCGTATCGTAATTTCTGACGAATTCTGTCGCTAACGGTATGGAAAGTCCGTTGAATAATGTTATTTTAACTTCTAAAACAAATCTAAATTAATATTCAACTTCATTTTTTTCTTCTCACAAAAAACCCTTTATTTTTCCTTTGTTTGTTTTATTCGAATATAAACTCTGCGTTCGCGTCATATCAAATGTAATCATAAAATACTCTTCAAATAAAAGTTCTTTTCTTTTTATAATTTTTTTCTGATTATTTCATCATTCATTGAGAATAAAAAGTTTTGCAATTCGGCTGAAGAAACTTTTTTAAAATCTTTTCTATAGTAGGCGCCGTCCGGAACTGTATTTAAATCAATCCCAAAATACTTGTTGATTGATTTTATAAGACATTCTCAGTTTAATTTTCTTTTTATCCCGAATAATGTAAAAAAGTGAAGTAGCGATTCCAGTTTGAATCGCTTAACCTTTTCTAAAACATATATGCGCTCTTGCATATATAACGTCATTGACGTTATATTTAAATGCAACGGCTTATTAAATATAATATGTAAATTGAATTTTGTCGTTGCATTTATAACTTCAAAAAACCTGAAAAAGTATTATTAAACGTTAATCTGATTGTCGAAAAAATACAACGCAATTTTGCGTGTATCTATTAAGCGGCCGAAATATACGAAAAAAAATAAAACAAAAACAAACGACCCTGATAAGTGTCGAATTTCAAACTTTCTTACAATTCAACCCTTTCAGGGTTGATTGTTTTGGCGGAGTTTAATCCCGCAGGTTTTCCCGCGTTCCGCGCAGTTCACCTGCGACTATATGAAATTCAACCGCGTTCGCGGTTGTCGATTTTTCTAAAAATAGAAATTTTAAAATGCCCCTGTCGGACAACTTTATTTCTGCCGTTTCAGCCAGCGCCACAAAGTGGTATAATGTATCCCGAGTTCCTGCGCGACCTTTATTTTATCATTTGAATATTTAGTTAAAAGCTCGTTCACTTTTGAAAGTTTCAGAGTTTTCAGACTTTGCCCGTTATTTTCATTTTTATCAATTGAAAAATTATCTGTAATTCTGCCATTCGCCAGATTAAGATATTTTTTCGGAAGATGCGTTTCATCAATAATATTTTTATTGCATAAAATAAATGAATGCTCGACAATATTTTCAAGTTCGCGGATATTTCCCGGATAATCATAATCCATAAGAATATCAAGGGCTTCATTATTAAATCGCTCGATATTCTTGTTATATTTGATGTTAAATTTTTTTATAAAATAAACCATTAATTCCGGCAAATCGTCCATTCTATCGCGCAGCGGAGGCAATTCGATATTCACGACGCACAATCTATAATATAAATCTTCGCGGAATTTTTCTTCGCGTATCAATTTCTGAAGATTTTTATTTGTTGCCGCTATTATTCTGACGTCGGCAATTTTTGTTTCGCAGCATCCAAGAATATCATATTCTTTCTGCTGAATTAATCTCAAAATCTTTGCTTGTAATGATAACGGCATATCCCCTATCTCGTCAAAAAACAAAGTTCCTTTTTCTGCCGCCTCGATTCTGCCTGGCTTATCCTGTTTGGCGTCCGTAAACGCGCCTTTTTTATAACCGAACAATTCGGATTCAAGAAGGTTTTCAGGCATTGCCGCGCAATTTATTTTAACTAACGAATTCTTATTGCGCAAACTAAGATTGTGAATAGCGTTAACAAGCAATTCTTTTCCAGCGCCGCTTTCGCCCGTTATCAAGATCGGAACATCAGCCGTTGATATATTTGGCAGTATATCGAATATTTCAGTCATATGCTTGCTTTTTCCGATTATATTCTGATAAGTGTAATTATTAAATATCTCGGCTTGCAGCGCTTTAATTCCGGTCAAATCCTGAAGAATAATTATATGCCCGTTTTTTTCATTATTCAAATTGTAAAGTTTATGCATTCTGAAATTAACGAAATTTCGCCGTCCATTTACATTAATCTCCAAATCATTAATTTCCGGATTATTTTTATCTTCATCAATAATTTTTTTTAATGATTCAATTCCTAAAAATTCAAAAATATTTTTTCCGATTATTTCTTGCGCTTTAATCAAAAAAAATTTAACGACGAATTTATTCGCAGTTTTTATTATGCCTTTTAAATCCGTGGTAAAAATCGCATATGGCGCAGAATCAATAATTAAACTCTTATTCATTATTTCCTGAGACTGCAGAAAATTTATCGCTGTTTTCCGGATTGTTTTTTCCAATTCCTCAAAATTAAGAGGTTTTTTCAAAAAATGCTTTACGCCCATATTTATGGCTTTTATTAAATATTCTTCTTCTGAAAATGATGTTAATAAAATGATAGGAATATCCGCGTCAATTTTTTGAATTTCATCTATCATTTCAAATCCGTCAAATTTCGGCATTTTAATATCTGTTATTACGATATTGGGAATTTGTTCTTTGAATTTAATTAATCCGTCGTATCCGTCCAAAGCGGTTATTACTCTGCATCCGATTTTTTCCAGCATCATTGACAATATTGATTGTTCGGATTTGTCGTCGTCAACCAATAAAATTTTTAGATTTTCGAGTTCCATTATTGCCCCTTTTTTGATTTCAGTATTAAATTGATAAAATAATATTTCAAAATCTGAAATATTCAAATATATTTTTCTTTAATTTTTTTTATTAATATTTTATTTTGTTTCTCAATGAAAATCAAATTGCAGGTTTATCTAATTATAATTTGTTTTAATCTCGCGGCTTGTTCAAATAACTCAATCAAACATCCTGTTATTGAAAAAGGAATTCTGGATTTAACGGGATTTGATTTAAAAAACAATATTATTCCGCTCCATGGAAAAATAGAATTTTATTGGAAACAATTCTTGAATCCCGAAGATTTCATTAATTCCGATACGCTTGTCGTTCAAAATTACATTGATTTTCCATGTTCATGGAACCGAAGCGCAATTCGCAATAATGGAAAAAAAGAAATCATAAAAGGATTTGGTTATGCCACTTTCAAATTTAAAATAAAATTGAAAAACGACGGATTATACTCGTTAAAAATCAACGACCATTATTCGGCGATAAAAATTTGGGTTGACGGCATTGCGAGAATCGAAACGGGAAAATTAGGCGGAAGCGAATCCGAAGAAATTCCTAAAAAATTCAAAAGGACAATTCCTATAAAATCCGATAATCAAACTGTGGACATTCTTATTCAACTCTCGAATTTTCATCACAGCGAAGGCGGCATTCTTGAACCTTATTATTTCGGTTTAGCTGAAGATATGCAAAAACAAGCGTCAAATTTGCTTATTTTTCAGTTCTTCATAGCCGGTTCGATTTTTATCATTTCGTTTTATTATTTAATTATTTATCTTTGGAGAAAAAAAGACAAGTCTTCTTTATTTTTCTCGGCGATATGTTTTATAGTCTGCCTGCGTTTTATTGAATTCGGCGAAATGCCTTTATCAAAAATATTCCCCGATTTTTTGAGCTGGATTTTGTTAATGAAAACGTTATACTTTTCGCATTTCATACTCGTTCCGCTGATTTTACATTATATCTATGAATTATATCCGCTTGATTCTTCAAAAAAAACCGTGATTTCTTTTGATATTATTGTCGGAACAATTATTTTAATAATTCTTATAACGCCTGTCTTTATATTTACCCAATTGATTTATCTCTTGTATATCCTGATTATTATTGTTTCAACTTACGTTTTTATTACTTTGTCTAAAACCGTAAAAAACAAACGGCTGAACGCTAAAACATTTCTTGCGGCTTTTATTATTTTCTTTGGTTTTATTTTAAACGATATTCTATATTCTTCAAATTTCATATTTACGAATTATCTGGAATCTATCGGTCTTATTATTTTTATTTTGTTCCAATCCGCTATTCTCGCTAAAAATTTAATGCTCTCTTTTACCGAAGTCGAATCGCTTTCAATAAAACTTGAAAAACACAAACTTTCGCTTGAAAACACAATCAAAGAACGCACTATCGAACTTGAAAAACTTCTAAAAGAAAAAGACAAATTCATATCCATTCTCGCGCACGATTTAAAAACTCCTTTTACAACCTCTATAACAACTTGCGACTTTTTAATAAACAATCTCGACGATTTTCAGGAAGACAAAGTAAAACTTATTCTTGAAAGTTTAAAACAGACCTCGTATAAAGGTTTTAATCTTTTAAATAATATGCTCGAATGGTCGCGAAGCCAAAGCGGCAAAACAAATTTTTCGCCTGATAATGAAAACATTTTATTAATATTTCGCGAAGCTGTCGAACAGCTTAAAGAATCTGCCGGCTTAAAAAACATAAAAATAAATATTAATTGCGCCGGCGATGCTACGGCTTTAGTAGATAAAAATTTATTTGCGCTTATTATCCGAAATCTTCTATCTAACGCCATAAAATTTTCTTTTAAAAACGGAACGATAAATTTGAACTGCCATACGGACAATAATAAAATCATAATTGAAATCGCAGACTGCGGAACGGGTATGACTGCCGGTAAAATAAAAACGATTTTTAACGGCGATTCTAAAAATATTTCATTAGGAACCGACGGAGAGGAAGGTTCCGGATTTGGTCTTCTTTTATGTAAAGAATATTTAGACAAACATAAAGCGAAAATTGATATAGTAAGCGAACCGGGCAAAGGCAGCGTTTTTAAAATTACGCTTCCGGTTTAAGCCGATAAAGGCGGCGTTTTTAAAATTACGCTTCCGGTTTAAGCCGATTTATCGGAAAAGGAAAGACACTTCGCTTCGTTACGAATTGTATATATCATTTTTCATATTTAACCGGTATTATTTCTCTTACGGAATTGAATAAGTATATTTCTTCCGCCTCCGCCAAATTTTTTTCAAATAGGCGTTTTTCAATAATTTTTTTTTTCTTCGATTAATTTTTTTCGCATAATTCCATCAAGCAATCCGCAAAAAAAGGCGGAGTATAGAATTTGCCGTTTAGTTTTATCGCAATATTATTAAATGAACCTTTTGGGAATAAAAAAATTATATATGTTGTTGACCGCGGCTTTTGCAGTAGCGATGATATAAAATCCCTCAAAGAAGAAAAATTATTATTCCGCTTTCATTTTCAACAAAGAAATCAATAGAATTGCTGGCTAAAGCCGATTTAAATCTTCAGAACAAAGAGAAATTAATTATATATAAAGATTTTATTTATTCAGACTACGGCGAAAAATATACGGAACATGAAAAAATATTTACGGCGTATATATTTAGAAACAAAGAAATGTATGATGAATGGGTAACAGGTTTTTACAAGCAATTAATAAGTATAGAAAAAAATGTAATGAAAAAAATTATTCAACGCGCGAAGAAATTGAAAACTACTGTTCAGAAAATTATTCGGATTATATAAAATTCTATGAAATCGATAAAAAAAATAATATTTATTTTATAAAAAAAAATCAAAAAAAATTGACGCGCAAATTCAAAGGTTCGGAACATATATTTTAATAACAAACGAAGAAAATTTGTCCAAAGAAAAAACATTGGATTTGTATAAGCGGAAAAAAATATTGAAAAGGTATTTGACACAATGAAAAACGACATTGATAGAGATAGACTATATGTTCAGTCGCGCAAAAGAACAGAAGGAAAGATTTTTCTAACATTCATTGCTTTGATTATTACTTCTCAAATTGAAAAAATCTTTAGAACATCAAAAGAACTCAAAGATTATACGAAAAACAAAATCTTTTATGAGTTGAAAAAATTAAAAGTTACACGCTTTGCAAGCGGATTAAATATTATCAATGAACTATCAAAAAAAGTAAAAACAATCTTTAAATCTTTCGTGATTGATTATAAAAAAATTGATGCATAGTTATAACTTTTTCGGGAGAATAGGTTATTAATCTTATCAAAAATATTTTTACTTAAATTTCAAGAATATTTTTGATAAGACACTATCTTGCCCTACTCGACTTAATTATTTTTTTGTGATTTTATATCGTCGAGTTCAGCGTCCGATAATTTGCAATGCTCGAATTTTCCTTTATTTTTTAATAATAAAATTTCCGACATTATGCTTACGGCTATTTCCGAAGGAGAACCGCCCCCAAGTTTTAAACCTATAGGAGAATAAACTTTTTTTATCAATTCTTTGATTATTCCTTCGTTTAAAAGTTTATTGAAAACAAGCGGCACTTTTTTTTTGCTTCCTATCATACCTATATATGCGGCTTTGCTTTTGATAACTGCTCGTAAAGATACTTCGTCAAAGATATGACCGTGAGTTACTATTACAATATAACAATTTTCGTCGATCGGATAATTCTGTAGATTTTCAGCTATATCTCCCGCAAAAAGTTCTGAAGCGTTCGGAAATCTTTCCTTATTACAAAATTCGGGACGGTTATCGAAAATTGAAATAGCGAAATTCAAGGTTTGACTTAAATTATATAATTCCATTGCAATATGACCTCCGCCTGCCACAATCAGTTTGGGTCTTGAAAAAAATACTTTTATGAAAACTTCGTTTTTTCCGCCGCAACTCATTCCGGCGTCTCCGCCTGCGCTTAAATCAAAACTTATTTTTTTTGATTCGAAATTTTTAAGACAGTTTTTTGCAAGTTTTATAACGATATTCTCAACGTTGCCGCCTCCGATAGTTCCTATTGTTTTCCCGTCTTCCAAAACAAGCATCATAAAACCTTCTTTTCCAGGCGATGAACCGTCGACTTGAGTAAGAGTCGCTAAAGCAGCGGTTTTATTTTGTTTCAATACTTCCGTAAGTTTTTCAAAAATAATTTTTTCCATTGCATATCTCCTTAAAAATGTATGTTTATTTAGTTTTTTAATAAGTCAAATTTTTTTAAACGCGTATCCGTTATAAAATCCGCCTGAAAATTGGAATTCTTCATAAATCTGAATTTGCAATCCCGGATGCGAATCTATGAATTCCTTTTCTTTTAAAAAACATTTTTCTGGGTTCGGCTGCGGATTTACTTCATTATGCTTCAGATTAAAAGATACTAACATAAAAATTCCGTCAACTGTCAACGCGTCATATATTTTGTTTATTAAGAAATTGTCGGGTTTAAATCTTGAAATTAAAATGCTGTCGAATATTTCAGGTTTTAATGTTTCAGCAAAACCTCGGGCTTCCAATTGCGCAAGTTTTATATTTAAGTTTCGCGCGCTAATTTCATTGCGAAACACCTGCAACGCTTTATCAGAAATATCGATGCCGGTAACATTAAATCCGTTTTCAGCGAGAAAAACGCCGTTTTTTCCGTATCCGCACGCGATATCAAGAAGTCTGTTTTTTTTTAATATTGAGCAATTGTTTTTTATGAATGCTATAGGTTCATAAACATATTTTTTTTTATCCGAGAATTTTTCATTCCATAATTTGCGTTTCGGATTCATATCTGTAAAACTCTTTATAAAATAATTTTATGATAATATATCAATAACTAAAAAAATCATATTATAAAATGATTGAAAAAGGCTGCTAAAAACATAAGTAAAGAGGTATTGAAATTCAATTTTTATGTCGAAACTGTATAATAATGTATTAACCTCGAAATTTTGCGGGAAAAAATTCCTCCCGCGAACCTATCGAATATAACGAATCTATTTTAAACGCCGTAATCTAAAAGGACTATTGATAATTTGTTTATCTTTTAGAATAAAGCTTTTACTCCGCCGAGAATACTTCTGCCTTCGCCGGGTCCGCTTCCTTCAGTATAATTCTTATCAAAAATATTTTTAACATTTAGAAACAATTCAAAATCCGCTTTCTCCTTTAATTGAAACTGTTTTGATAAATTTAAATTATATAAAGTGAATCCGCCGATTTTTCCGGTTGAAAGATATTGTTCGCCGGTATAATTAATATATGAAAAAGTATTAATATCATACCATATACGTTTTGAAACGCCGGCGTAAAATTTGTGTTTGGGTCTGCCGGTAAGTATTTGTCCGGTGATTTTATTTTTAATACTTAGATATGTATAATTAATTTTTAAATAATCTTTTTCATTTAAAAAATATGAAGCCGAGCTTTCAAATCCTTTGATTTTGGTTTTTCCGGCATTTTCATATTCTTTATTAGCGTTAGTCTGAATGTAATCTTTCATATTATCGTAAAATATAGAGGCGTTAGTTTTTAATTTATTTCTTGCATAATTTACTCCAAGCTCAGTTGCCGTAGTTTTTTCAGTTTTTAATTCGGGATTACCGCCTGCGTGAACGCTATATAATTCTTTAAGACGGGGGAATCTGCTTTTTTTACTTATCCCGGCAAAAACGTTAAAATTGTCGGAAAATAAATACGTTGCGCTCAGCATCGAATTAACTTCGTCGGTTGATTCCGGACTTTTTGTGCCAAGGGTTTTTTGCGTCAAAGTATCATTTTCCGAACTTTCGGGTTCAAAATAATCGTATGAAATACCGGATTGCAATCTTAATTTATTAATATTAAACTGGTATTCTAAAGCCGCCGAATAAAGATTGCTGACGTATTCGCCGGCGTCGCGCCATTTATTTTTTAAAGCAGGAAATTCTAAACTGCCATTTCCTTTTTTTGTATTAACTTCAAATTGATGATTATTGTCTTTTAAATAATTGAGTCCTAAACTTAATTTGTTGTTTTCATTGATAACAATATCCGAAAGCGCGTTTACGCCTATAGAATAATCTTCATATTTGGATTTGTCAAACCAGCTTTTTGAGTTATAAGCGACAACTGTTAAAGCGGTATCATCTTCGAGTTCGTCCGTATGGTCGACATAAAACGTTTGAAATTTTAGATTAATTTTATCGTTGATTTTATGAGTATTTATAAAACTGATATCCCATTGTTTCCATTTGTTAAAAGTCCACGCTCTATTGGCTTCAATCGGACATCCTCTCTCTGCGTCTACAAAATTTGCCAGTAAATATAACTGGGTTTTATCTGAAACTTTATAACCAAATTTCAATCCAAGATTATTATTCTCATACCAACTGTTATTGCGAGAACCGCCGTTTTCTCTGTAAGAGCTTGTTAATCCTGTTAAAGTATTTGCAGGGTCAAAATCCGACGAGAGTCTGTATCCGTCAAACCTGACCGTTGAGAGAGAAACAAAATAATCAAATTTCCCAATTTTATCAGAACGGTTATACTTATAATTTTTTAAACCGTTGGTTCCGAACGATATTTCAGCGTTATTTTTTAAACCGCCGGCATATTTTTTTGTGATAATATTTACTATGCCAGCCATTGTGTTTGCTCCGTATAATACTGATGACGCGCCTTTAATAACCTGAATTTTGGCGATGCTGTCAATTGGTATCATACTCAAATCAATTAAACCGAAATAAGGTTCGTGCATTGGAACTCCGTCGATTAGAACTTTTACCGCTTGTTGTTCGTAACCGCGTATATAAATATATAATTGATTTTTTCCGCCGTATTTTATATCGACGCCTTCGATTGAATCCATTATTTCGCCCACGCTTCTCGGCTGAAAATTAGCGAACTCGTCAAGGTAAATTTCTGAAACGCTGTATGGAACCGGAGCTTGAATTTTTTCGCCGGTAACAAGTATTTCTCCTAGACTGAATACGTTTGATTTGTTTTCGTCGGCGTTAACCCTATTGAAAAAAATTATACCGCTAAATACCGATATAACCAGAAATAAAAATAATTTTCTCATCTTAAAACATCTCCTTTTAATAAATGAATTTTATTACTATTCAGCCGCCTTCTTAGCGTCTTTATTAAAAATATTCGCGATTTTTTAATTTTTTGAAGCAGTTCATTAAACCCGAAACTGCGTTAGGATTTTGAAAAATTGGGAAAACCTTATAGAATACTTGCTCTCGACAATTTTTCAAAATCTTAAAAACATACCAAATAGTTTTCGGGTTTTTAGAAGTTTTAACAAGCATACATTTATGTTTTGAAAAACTTCACTTTATGTATAATGCATTATCCGGGTTAAATCAATTTTTAAGAAAATCCCCAACCGCGAAAGCGGTTGAATTTTAAATAACCGCAGGTAGACTGCGCGGAGCGCAGGAAAACCTGCGGCGCAAAAAAACTAAAAACCAAACTTACCAACCCTGAAAGGGTTGAATTTTAATACAATTTTAAATTCGACCCATTCAGGGTCGATATTTTTAATTTTTTTATGAACGCTAATTCAAACAACTAAAATGTTACAAATAATCTTGTTATTGAGCAAAAATATTCTTGATAATCAGAAACTTCTTCCGTTTCTCCTGCTTATGAATTACAAACCTATTTGCGAATTTGCGCAAATTCGCAAATAGGTTTTGTTGATTTATTTTTTTGCTGAATAGTCACATTTTTTTTATAAAGTTTCTTTCACCTCCAGCGCTAAATTTTTTAGTTTGCCGCTTTCATAAATGCTCGACCGTTTTTTGGAAAAATCAAGTTTTTTGATATGCGCGGTTAAAATCAAATTCCCGATAATCTTTAAACTTACGATTATAAACGGAATTATTAGACTTAAAAAATATGAGCCGTTAATAAAATTTTTAAATCGTAATTTTACTCCCCTGTTTTTTTGGATATAATATATATCTTTCATTTCGTTCGCTAATAGAGGTAGAAATTTTAAACTTGCGCATAACGCGAAAACTATGCGTTGTCCGCAGAATTTTCTCATAAAATTTATAAGATTGTTAATATGCGTCGTTCTTATGAATAAAGAAAAAATTGAAAGCAGAGCCGCCATTCTTAAGCTGATTATAATTAATTCGCGAATATTTATATATTTAAAAAAAATAAGGAAAATCAAACTTAAAATAAATATAAATAAAATAATTCTGACGTCCGCCAAAAAAATTTTAAAACTTAAACCGGCTACTTTATAAATCGCTGATAATGCAACTAAAATTCCGACAAGAATATATAAATTTCCAATAAACGAAACCGCTATAGACGCGGCTATAACAATTATGGATTTAAAAATAAAAAATTTATCGTTTGAAAATTTTGCGCTCATAATATTTTTTTAAATTTATAACGTATTATCAGATTTAAATTTTTAAGCTAACATTATTTTTTTATTTTCTATTTTATATATTCGCGAACAATATCTCTCGGCAAGTTCATAATCGGTTAACGCGGTAATGACGGTTTTGCCTCTGATTTCCGCGTAATCTTCGATGACTGAAAAATACCGTTCTAAATTTTCTTTATCAAGACCCGCGGCGGGTTCGTCAATCAATAAAATATCGGGTTCGTTTATTAAACCGGCCGCAAGCGATACTCTATGTTTTTCTCCAACGCTCAAATCAAGCGGATTCCTGTCTTTTAAATGTTCGATTCCAAGTTTATTCATAATGTCCGTAGCGTTTTTTTTTGAATATTTGTTTTCAAAATTAATTTCGTTTTCAACGGTTTCCGCGTAAATTAATTTATCAGGGTCTTGATCGATATAACAAATTTTTTTATCTTTTTTTATTTTGCCTTTGTAACCGTTGCTCATTCCCGCAAACATTTTTAACAAAGTGGTTTTTCCGCTTCCGTTTTCTCCGGTTAATCCGATTATGTTTGATTTGTGAATTTCGAGATTTACATTATCAAATAAAATTTGTCCGTTGATTTTATACGACAAATTAGAAATATTTAACGATGTATCTCTTGAACTATATTGTTTTCCGCCGTTTATAGAAAAATTTTTCGTTCTGATTTTTTTTTCAAGATTTTCTTTATTGGTTTTAAAACTTGTTCTATCATATATTTCGGTTTTTCCGTTAAAGTATATCAGCTTGTCGAATAAATCTTCTATATAAGAAATGTTATGTTCGGATATGATTATAGCCGCGCCTTCCTGTTTTAGTTTTTTTATAAATTTTATAAGTTCCGATTTGCCGAAATTATCGAGCAGAGTAAAAGGTTCGTCCATAATCACAATTTTATTGTTTTGAGACAAACAGGAAACAATCGAGGTTCTTTGCTTTTGTCCGGCGGAAATTTTGTTTAAATCTTTTAATAACAGTTTATGAATTTTATATTCTTCAGCCAACGGATATATAATATCAAAAATATCGTCGGGCTTCATACCTTTATTCTCAAAATAAAAAGCAAGTTCTTCAACGACGTTATCTCCGAACGAGGAATTGTGAGGGTTTTGAATAACCATAGAAATATCGCAGGATTTATTTATTTTACCCGAGATATCGGCTTTAATTATTTCCGGTATAACTCCGGCGACGCAGTTTAAAAAACTCGATTTACCGGAACCGGATTGACCGCATACAACGATAATTTCTCCGGCTTTGATTTTCAAATTTAATTGATTAAAAATAATTCTGTTATCGTATTTTAAAAATAAATCCGTTATATCAATCATTTACTTTTCTCTATTTTTGAAAAGCGGATGTCTATTTAACCGCGAAATTATTGAAACAGCTATCAAAGCGCCGATAATTCCGCCCAATAATCCGGTTCCGAATTTTTTAGCGAACAAAATTAAAATATAATTTCTTGTTTCAGTATTGAAAAGTCCGAACATTACGGCTCCGAATAAACCGCCTATTACCGAGCCGCCTACCGAAGCGGCTATTCCAGCGGCAAAAATTTTTAATTTTTTAAAAGTATCTGGAATGACAAAAATAATTGCGGCAAAAATTCCGGTTTCAAGCAATATTGAAACAAAAGGCGTGATTTTTACGCCTCCAGGAGAAAAGACTTTTAAAATCGCAGTTATGCAACCTGCGAGAATTATAGTTTCGACGTTTTGCGTTATTTCATATAATAACGTTAAAATAGGTATAGCAAATATCATAGCTGCCATAGCGGTTGGTATTGGTTTTCCCGGAATTTGATGCAAAAGAGAACCGAGAAAGATTTCCACCGCGCTCCACATAGCCGCGAAAATACAGACGCAAATAATTTGCGTGTTAGACAACTTCATAAATCCCGCCTTTTTTACATTTTAATGCTCATTAAAATGTAATTGTAGTTTTTTTTTATTTTTTGTCAAGAAAAAAATAATTTGACAAAAATCTAATAATAATTATTATAATAAAGTAAATTTTTAGGGTAAACGTTTTATTGCATTTTTTATTAGTTTGAGGCGAGTTTCTAAACAAAATTTTTTTATTAGGATGGTGATTATTATGTCAGTTCATCCGAGCCTTTCTATCTTTCTTTCTTTCTCCTGATTTATAAGAAAAAAAAGATTTATTCTGTTATTCTTATCTTTATGATTTTGCAAACCGTTTTTTTATTTTCAAACTCTGAAATATATTGCGCGCCAATTCAAAAAAATTCTAAATCCAAATCTTCCGTAAAATCAATTCAAAATACGATGCCGATATATAACGACGGCATTGTGAACATAACGCTTGAAGCTATTCCGATTAATATTGGACCCAAAGGCGCGGAAGATTGGGGATTAAATAAATATAAAAATACCGCTCTCGGAAGCGGCGGCGAAGCAAAATTTGTGATTCATACGGAAGGATTATCTTCCGGCGCCGAAATAATTTTTCCTCTTTTAATTACGTTATACGATATGGTTGGTTCTAATGACAATAAACCCGAAGAATTTTCCGCTAACGTAGCTACGCCTGGAGTCGGATACAGGTTTGTCGGCGGGATACGAAAAGAATTGACCAATCCTAAAAATATAGTTTTTCTCGAGCTTAAAGACGGAGTTGAAATAAAGGTTAAAGATTTAAAAAGTCCGGATAATGTTGACGCGCCTTTGCGCGGAGCGGATGTGAATGTAATTGCGGATTTGCTTTTAGATTTGCGTATATACAACGGCGGCGGCGATCTTGATAACGGTGAAAAT
Organism: bacterium; assembly: GCA_036733285.1. Lineage (GTDB taxonomy): Bacteria > JAGOBX01 > JAGOBX01 > JAGOBX01 > JAGOBX01 > JAGOBX01. Next base: position 1,347 of record DAINAU010000011.1, on the reverse strand, counting down.
TTAAGCGGAAACAGCGGATACGATCCTTCTATCCCGCTTAATGAAGACAAAGAAGAATTTGAAGGAGCCTGCGTATTGGTTAATTGGGACAATGATAATAAATTCGGAGTAAATTTTAATAACTTAAATAGAATTGATAATCCAAAACCGGATTTATCAAAATCAACTAAAACCAACAACGAAGACAATTTAACAAAAATAGATTTGATAATCCATCCTTTTTTAAAAAAAGTTGGAGGACAAATTAAAATCGCCGTTACAAAAGGAGCGGATAAAATTAAATTCTGGAAAAATAAAGACAAATCAGGCGGCAGCGCAAACGGCTGGATTAATAAAAAATTCAGCGTCAACGATCCTAAATTACCATCGTCAATATGGATTGAAGGCGTAAAAAAAAGCGCCTCTCAAAAAGATATTGAAATACAACTTCAATATACGGGTATTCTTGGAAATCTTAAAGACGTTGTTAAACTCACTTGCGTAATGATTCGTCTTGGAAATGCCGCGTATAGAGATTTGAATTTAACTGGAACACAGCATTTTGGTCATGCGGCTTTGACATACAGATATAATAGCAAAGCCCATTTGTTTGATTTATTAAACGCCGATAATTTTGACATTATGGAAATGATGAACGGCGTTCCCGCGCTTCAAGTTAATCAATTAAGCAGTTTGATTAATCTTGGACCCTGGGGCTGTTTTACAAACGCTCAGTATTTGCCGGATAATGACGCGGGTTATAAAAACCGGTTAATAGTCCTTGCGCGAATGAGAAAAATAGAATTAAGAAATCAAAAAAATTATTCAGACTTTGAATACACTAAAATGGTAGTGTTAAAACCCGAAAATATTAGATGGCAAGGTGTTTTATCACATTTAGCTGATGAAAGTATAGATGATAAAGATTTGCATAGACAAATTACTCACTTACGCTGCGATGGATTAGTGGAATATGCCTACGAATCCGTTAATATTCCTATATGGCAGAGATTCTGGTGGAAAATCGACGTTTTGGAAGATAATTTTCATTTACAATGGAGGCGCGGAGTATATCGAAGAATTCAAGGAGCAAATAATTATGGGGATGCTCTGGAGGATCATAATGTAAATAAATGGGGCGCCAGTTCGTATATATCATCTTTTTTATATCCCGCTACTCAATGCGGAAGGATAGCGCCTCAAAATTCTTCAACTACATTTACAGGACAAATTTTATGCGACCCAATCGGTCATAGAGGAGGAAATTAATTATGAAAAAGTTAATAATTTTTATTAGTTTAATTATCTTATGTTTTAATTTCACATAACCAGAAGTCAAATCAGCTAAGTCATTAAAAATAAATAAGA
>DAINAU010000010.1:0-43014 GCA_036733285.1 bacterium | reverse complement strand
ATTATAGTATAAAATATTTATAATTTTGTCAACTATTTTTTGTCGTTGTATATATCAGCCGTCCGGTATCGGCGTTTTATTTTTATTCAGAGCGCGAACGGAGAGGGATTTGCAACGCAAAAAAATAATTGCGCCAAATCGCAATTGTAATTCATAGCAGTAAATAATTGTAATTCATCGCGGCTTATAATTCGCTTGCTTTAATTCAATTCGGCTGATTAAAATAAAAAAAGCCGAAAAAAATTCTCCGGCTTTTAAGTTTTTACTAATTAAAAAAAAAATTAATTGTATTTCATTAGTCCTTCTACTGAAATATCTTCATCAATCCATTCCAATGAATACCAATTCCACCGCCGATGAAACGCCAGTTTTTTAATTGCATCTTTGTTGCCTTTGCTAATCGCGGATACCATTCCAACGGAACATTTATAATCCGGTCATCTGCAAGATAAACAATTAATAAATCATCGGTAAAATCAACGTCTGACGCGGTTGCGTCTATTCTTTCAATTGTTAAAGTATTCATTCCATTTCGCCTCTAATTACCCAAAATCCCGCTAAATTATGACTATGTTCATATTTCTGGCAATGAAATATCAAAAATTTTAAAAATATCTTTTTGTTTTTTTGAAAATTCAGAAATAATTTTTTGTCCGTCTGGAAGTTCCAGTAACTTTATTTTTTTTAATTCATATATCAATTCATTCATAGAATATTTTTTATATAAATTATTTTTTCTCATAATTGCATCTATAGCGGCATATACAATAAGCGAAATAAAAAAAATAAATAATCTTCCTTCAAAATTTTTTTTAGAATGCGCCCGCAATCGATTTCCGTCTAATTCCTTTCTTAATATTTGAAATAATTTTTCTATTCTGTCTTTACGCCGATATAAACTAAGTGCTTCAAAGGCGTTAACGCTTTGGCTGTTTGTTAATAAAATCATTTTTCCCATTCTGTCAAATATTGTATTAAATCCGATGTCGTTACGCTCTAATGAATATCCGGATTTATTATGCTTTATAGAAAATAAATCATTCCATTCTTTGCCAAAAATTTCTTTTACATATGATTCTATTTCTGATTTTGATTGCCATTCATTTTTCGTTATATATGTTTCGCATTCTATAACTTTACTTAAAAAAACTTGCATTTCATCGCATTTTCTCCGCTCATCATGATAAATATATGCATTTAAGGAAATTCCATTTATTTTCACAGTATCTTTAATTTGATAATATATCAAATCATTATATATAAATGAATTAGAATGACGGGCTGTTTTTTTACTGTGTTTTTTTATTAGTTCTTTTGAAACATTTGTTGAAAAAGGTAAAGGCATTATGAAAGTAAATCCTTCCATAGATAATTGTTTAACATTCGGCCCGCTGAAAAAACCACGGTCAAGGACGAATATTGTTTTTTTTAATTTCAACCATACATTATATGCCGTAAGATTTTTTAAAGTACTTACATCCTTTATACTTCCGGAATATGTCGAGTAAAATAATGGTAATTCCGAGGGTTCTCCTAATACTAATCCAATATTTAGTTGCGGCAATCGTTCGTCATCTTTGTTTTTTTCCCATTCAATATAATCGATGTTTTTACTATACGAAGATATTGAAGAAATATCGAATACAATATGCTTTGTGTCTGTGTTAATCTCTCGCCATTCATTAAAAAAATTTAATCTTTGATTATCACTCGTTCCTATATCTCGTATCAATTCACTTAATCTTTGTGAAGATAAATTACTTGTACAATCTGTAGCTGTTATATCAGTCCATGCATCACATAAATAAAGCGGACGATCTTCAGATACACCAAACAGAGCGCTGGTTAATATTTCAGCGGATGATTCAGGATACGCTCTTTGCAGAACTGAAGTAAGACCAATTTTGTCTGATATTGATTTTAAAAAATTATAATTGCCGTAATCTTTACAGACAAATTGCGGCGACACATTATGTTTTGGCGGAATTATTTCTTTAGTTTCAGGATTTTTCTTACCAATGTATTTTCGCTTTAAACGCGATTGTTTTTTATCTTTATCCCAAATACTTTCAGCTTCATAAACATAAATGGCGCCTTTAATTTTATTTTCTATTTTGAATGCCATAATAGTCATAATTAGGACTATTAATGAAAAAAAGTCAAGTGTTATTTTTTATTTTTTTTCTTTGTTTTTCTAATAGATGGAATGTTTTTTCATAACATAGTCATAAAATTAGCGGGAGTTTGGGTATTATATCGATTAAACCCGAAAACTGCGTTAGTGTCTTATCAATAAATTTCTCGCATTTATGTCAATAATATTTTTTAAAACTCTTTGAAACCTATATAAATTACAGTGTCTTAGCGATTTTTTTAAATCTTCAACTTTTTAATAGTTAAGGAAATCGAAAACGATTTTCGAATATTAAGGCTTTATTAGCAATTTGATTTTTTGAGCTCTTTCATTATATTGATTAATGAGCAAATCTTCATCAATGGTTTTTAAAGCCGCGTTAATATCGCTTGCTTTATAATACGCGAGACTGAGATTTTTTCTTGTATCGGCAAAATTTTTATGGAGTTCGAGACATTTTTTATAAGACTTGATGGAATTTTCATATTCTTCAGCCATAAATTCCAGATACGCTTTTCTGTAATAAACGTCGGGATTTTTATCGAATAATTTTTCGGATTCTTTTATATTTGAAATATTCATTGTTTCATTTAGAAATTGCGTTCGTATCAATTTCAAATTATCTATAAACAATACGAATAATATAAAGAAAGCTGAAATTTTGAAAAAAACCGAAAACCCGCTTGGCGAAAAATTTATGGTGTTTGATTTTTCTTTAGTATTGGTTAATAAAAGTCCAATCAGTATTGAAACAAAAATTTGCGAGGAAGCATATCGCGAAGCGACGTCGACTAAAGAATGTAAACCAATAACCGCTAAAATAATTGATAACCAGAATATTTTATCATCGTTTAGAAACTTACTTTTTATAAGATGTAACACTAAAAAAAGGAATGGTATCAAGAAAAAAATCAAACCCGTATAACCTGTTTCCGCCGTAGTTTCCAATATTTCATTATGAGAATGAAGGAGTATTTCTGCGGTGTTCCCCCAATTTTTTTTATAGTCGTCTGTCAGAAATTCGGGGATAAAAACCGAATACAAACCCGGACCGCATCCTTTTATATAATTTGAATTAATCAAACGCGCGGTTGAAATCCAGATGTTTGATCGAATTTTAAAGCTCGAAGACTCAAAAAAACCATTTTCTAAAACTTTTAATTTGGTATTTGGAATATAAAAAAAAACAAAGATGCAAGCGGCTATAATTGTAAAACAGAAAACAATTATGATTTTAAAAGATTTGAGTTTTAAGAAGAGTTTAATAAAAAATATTAAAAAAAGAATCCCCAAAGCTAAAAAACCGAAATACGAATTCAGAAAAAAGAAAATAAATATCAGCGCGGTTAATGCCAGAATATTAACAGCAAACAAGATTTTATTATGATAATGAGTTATCAAATTATACATTGACAAAGCTGCAATAATAGTCAGGTAATCAATAAAATAATTTTTATTGCCTAATGTAAAACAATCGTAAATATTTTCGAACTGCCAAAAATCCGTAAATTGGAGACAATAAACTATAACAAAAATTATTCCTGAAAAATAAGCGTAATCCATGATTTTTCTTATTTGAGCGCCGCAATTAATATTAGAAGAAACGTATATAATGATAAGAGTTAAACATAAATAATTCAAACAAAATCTAAAACTGTAATGAGGATATTGAGAAAAAAATGATAAAAAGAATAGATAAATAGTATAAATTAAAAAAAATGAAGCTAATGAATTAAAATTTAATTGAATCTTTAAATAAAAGCATTTCAGCAAAATATAAGCGGCAAAAAAAAATAGCATAGACTCTTTTATAACTAAAGATTCTTTGACGTTTAAGGTTATTCCAATTATAGTAACGGTCAACAATAAACAAATATCTAAGACGCAACCGTCAAAATTGTTTTCATTTGGTATTTTTTTTTTTAATTTTATTTTGTTTTTATTGTGTTTGTTTAAATCTGAGTTTTTCGAAACGATATCGTCCGTTGAAAATTTTTTTATAAAAAAATATTTATATGTCTGAATAATAATTAATGAAATAATAATTATTACTGCGTAATTTATTAGAGTTGAGATCGTTATTGAATCGACCCCTAAAACGCTCAGAATAGAATAAGCGCTTAATCCAAACGCTTTAAAATATGATAGAATAAACCAAAACAATAAAATAGTTAATTCGGTTTTATAAACAATAATTTTTTTCATAATAAAAGTTAAACCCGGATAGCGCATTAAATGTTAAGTGAAGTTTTTCAAAACATAGATGTATGCTTATTAAAACTTCTAAAAACCCGAAAACTTTTTAAATTTACGGCTTTAGCCGTAAATCATATATTTTTAAGATTTTGAAAAATTGTCTGAAACAAGTATTCTATGCTGTCTGAACAATTGTTCAAAATCCTTATGCAGTTTTCGGGTTAAACCCAATTAATGCAACAGAATTAAATGAAGTTTTTCAAATCATGCAATATTTGGTCTAAAAACTTCAAAAAAACAAAAACTTCTCTCGTCTTAAAAGAAGGCTCGTATTTTTTGTGTGATTGCAGTTTGTGGGTTAAAAAGCCGATTGAACCGCCAAATCAACGTCTTTAAAAATCGGAAAATCATTTTCCAGCTCGACAAGTTCAAAAACTTTTTTTATATCCTGATTAATACCTGCAAAAACAATTTTTCCGTCTGAACCTTGCATCTTCTCAAACGCTTTGTAAAATATTCTTATTCCGCGGCTGCTTATAAAATCTAATTTTTTAAAATCCAATATTATTTTTTTTTCCCCGTTTGCAATATTGTTTAATAATTTAGATTCAAAAGCCTCCGCCGAAGCGGCGTTAAGTTTTCCAGATACGCTCATAATTTTTATATCGTCTTTAACATATTCGGTTATTTCCATTTTTTTATACCTCTTCAATAATTAAAAAATTAATAAATTAATTTGTTTTAAAAGCAAGAACCGTTATATCATCGGATTGACTGCATTCTGCCGAATACTGATTTACCGACTTTATAATATAATCAATTAATGATTTTAAAGAATTATTTTTTAATTCGTATTTTTCTATGGTTTCAATAAGTTTTGTATCGCCGAACAATTTTTCGGTTTTATTTATAGATTCTGTAATTCCATCGGTGTAAAGCAAAATTGTATCTCCTTTATTTATTTCTATTTCGTCTTCCACATATTGGTAAGTTGATTTTATTCCAAGCGGAATACCTTTTGTTTTTTGGAAAAATTTAATTTTGTCGGAAATTAACAAAGGCAAATTATGTCCCGCGTTAGCGTAAGAAAGTTTATGAGTTTGCAAATTATAAACCGCAAGAAACATTGTAACAAACATTTTCATTTCATTGTTGCGTACGAGTTCGCAATTAAGATTGTTTAATATTTTCGAAGGAGAGATTTGATTATCATATTTAAAAATATCTGAAACGACGAGTCTAAGCGCGGTTTTTGTTTTCGACATAAATAAAGCCGCTGGAATTCCTTTATCGGAAACATCGCCGACTAAAAAGAAAAAATTGGTTTTATCTAAAAAAAAGAAATCGAAAAGATCGCCTCCGATTTCAGCCGCCGGGATTATTTTAGCGGACACTTCAAATTCGTTAGTTATGAGGTTTTGAGGATTCGGAAGCATAGCCGATTGAATTTCAGCCGCAATTTTTAATTCGCTTTTTATACGCTCGTTTGCGGCAGTAGTTTTTTTCAATTTTTCTATATGAGTTTTTAAAGAATTTATCATAAAAGAAAAAGCGTTTGATAATTTGCCGATTTCGTCTTTCATCCCGATTTTTTTTAGCAGTTCGGTTATTCCTGTTTCAATTTCAGTAAGAGCTTTGAATTCGGAATATGAAAGTTGTTTGGCGTATTTAGTTAAAATATTTAAAGATCGGGTAACTCTGCCCGCCAATAATATTGAAAGTAAAGAGCTTACGCTGATAATAATTAAAGCGATAACAATTTGTTTATATAAAATTTTTTTAATTGGCTCGTCAAGTTCGTCTTGATAAATCGATGAAGCTATATACCAGTTCAGAGGTTTAAATTTTGTAACATAAGATTTTTTTAGATATTCGAATTTTCCCTGTTGTTCGGGTTTGTCCCAAAAATAGATATACGGTTTTCCATTTGTTTCGGCCGCTTTAATAAGTTCGTTTATATGATTTTCCCCTGAAACCGGATTGATAAATTCGGAGAAATTTTTTCCTTGATTGTAAGGGTGAATCAATAAATTTTTTGCTTCGTCAAACAGAAAGAAATAACCGTTTTTTCCGATTTTAAGATTTGAAAAAGTTTCCTTCAATTCTTCCATTACGCTTTTTAAGCGTTTATCATAATCTTTTTTCACATCGTCAATATAGACTCCGGTTCCGACAATCCAGCCCCAATTTTTATACGATACGATATAACTTAATTTTTCCGCAGGTTCTGTATCGCCAAGTTTTATATACCAAAAAGACAAATATCCGGTATCGGAATTAATCGCCAATTTTTTCATCTCTCGTATTACAAAATTTCCTTTAACATCCTGATAGTTTTCCAAATTATGTTTATAAATATTATTGTCGGGATGCGAAACATTTACCAAATTTAAATCATAAACAAAAAAATAATCGTTGTTTCCGTATCTGAAATTTCTTAAAGATTCAGCGGCTAATTGTTTTGCCGTCGATTCGGAATACTTGCCTTTTTTATATAATTCCCAAAAACTGTTTATATGCTGAACTGTAAGGTTTGTAACATTTTTAAGTTGTTCTTTGTATCGGTTCAACGCGTATTCTTTTTGAAATAAAATGCTTTTATATTCGTTCTCAATGTTTAATTTAATCAAATTAATATTATTTAACGAATTTGTTTCCGTAAGAGTATGGATGGAATTTTTTATTTCTAAAGAGGTAAATATCATTATTCCGATTGAGCTCAAAAGCAGGATTAGAATAATTAATAATATAATTTTAGTTTTAAGCATAAATCAAAAAAATTAATGTTCAAAATGAAGATTTAAAATCGTGTATCCGTTATTTTCAGAAAACCAAATTTTATCCGCGTAATTTTTTATAAAATAACCCGATAATTTGAGGGATGCGTTTAAATCTTTTTTTAGTTCTTCTTTATTTGGTTTCTTTTCAGGCGCTTCAAATTTCGGTCCTTTGTAGGATATTGCTGCGGCGATATTAAATTCGTCGTAACTCACGCTGATGTTTATTTCATTTTGCGTAAGTTCAATTAAATCCGATGCGTCCGCAAATTCTTGCAGAGCGGCTGAAACATTTTTTATAACATCGCTTCTCGCTCCCCAATGCTTTCCTTGTTCTTCCATAAAATTTGAGAGCTTTTCAGAATTATCTTCGCCTGAAAGTATAGATATCGATTTATTTTTTGAAATGCCGAATCTGAAAAGAATATTAAGAATAAGAGCGGAAACCGCCGCAAGCGATAAAGACGAACTGAATATCGGACGTATCCACGAATGAATGCTTTGATAAATTTCAGGAACAGCGTCAACGCTTAACCCGAAAATTATGGAGACTCCTACTATAAAAATTTTTCGCGAATCAAGCATTCTTGAAGTAATAATCTGCAATCCTGATACTATCATAAAAGATATTGAAAAAATTAGAGTCGCGCCCATAACAGGTTGAGGCATTATTAAAAAAAGCTGGGCAAATTGAGAAAAAAAAGCGAGTAAAATTAATATGCTTCCCTGGGCAAAAGCTATGCGCCTGCTTGTGGCCGCGGTTCCTAAAGACAATCCGATATTTGTAGAAGAAGTCGATTGACCGAATCCTCCGATAATTCCCGGAATAATTCCGCCAAGTCCGTCCGCTAAAATTCCTCCTGATACTGATTTCATATCAGGTCTTTTCCATTCAGAATCGTTAATTTTCTGGCATGTTACAAGGTCGCCTATCGTTTTAAAAGTCGAACATAACGTCGCGACAAAAAAAGGAATTATTAACGAAAAATCAAAAGACCATTTTATATGACTTATCGCCGGTAATGAAAAAAACTCAGTGTTGAATACGGTTTTAATATCTTCCTTTGTTAAAACACCAAAAAAATATGACAGCATATACCCTGAAATCATTCCTATCAATGGTCCGTATAATTTTAATTTTCCTTTTCCAAATACGCTTAAAAAAGCCATTAACGTTAAGGTCAGACAAGCGACTTTTACGGAAACCGGATCAAGAATATTATTGGATTCGCTAATGCCGAAAAAATTTTTTATTGAGATGGGAATTACTACAATTCCAACCATTGTTACAATTACTCCGGTTACTTCAGTCGGAAAAAGATATTTGAATTTATGCATTATGCGGGAAAATATTGTTTCGATAACGCCGGCCAGCATTGTCATTCCGAAAACTAAAGGCAGACCGCCGAGGGCGGCGGCTTGTTTTGACGAGTCAAAATAAGAAGGACCGCTGAGACCCGGACATAAATATCCGGAACCAACGATTCCTTTTCGCGCCTGTAGTATTGTAACTACGCCTCCGGCAATCAGAGACATACTTATATAACTTCTGCCTATTTCTTGGGTAATCGAACCGCCGAGTTCTTTAATAATTATTAAAGGAAAAATCAGGGAAATGAAAAAAATAAAAGTGTGCTGCAATCCTAATAAAACTAATGTAAAAAAAGGAATTTTATCATCGACGCCAAAAATTAAATTCGAGGGTTTTTTTGCCATTTTTTTCTCCGTAGTTTAAAAAACAGAAAATTACTTTAATGAAGAAAATGTCTTCTGCCGGTAAGTATCAGGGCTATGCCGTATTTTTCGCAAGCGTCAATAACTTCTTTGTCTCGTTTTGAACCGCCGGGCTGAACTATAGTTTTAATCCCTTGATTTTTTACAATTTCAACGCTATCAGTGAAGGGGAAAAAACCGTCTGAGACTAAAACGGAATTTTCAAGTTCAAACCCGAATTTTCGCGCGTTATTAATTGAAATTTCTATTGATTCTATCCGGTTCGGCTGACCGCCGCACAATCCTATTGACATATTACTTTTTGTAAGAACAATAGCGTTTGATTTTAAAGATTTACAGATTTTAATTCCAAGTTTTATGTCCGCATACAGATTTTCTTCGGCTTTAACGGAAGTTACAGAATTAAAATTCATATCTTTTTCTGTTATCAAATCAGAGTCTTGAACAAGCATTCCGACATATGTCGATTTTAATTCTGAAGCGGCGTTAATATTTTTTTTTGAATACGCAATTAAACGGATTCTTTTTTTTTCGGCGAATATTTTTTGAGCGTCTTCGTCGAATTCCGGAGCCGCTACGGCTTCCGTAAAATTTTTTATCACGGCGCGCGCCGCATTTATATCGACTCTTTTATTAAAAACCGCCACTCCGCCGTAAGCTGAAACCGTATCGCATCTGAACGCTTTCAGGTAAGCTTCGCAAGGATTAACGCCGACCGCCGCGCCGCAGGGATTCGTATGTTTAAATATAGCGCAAAAATTTTCTCCTTCAAAAGATTCCGAAAGTTTTAATGCGGCATTTATATCAAGAATATTGTTGTAGGAAATAGGAGCTCCGCTTAACTGTTCGATAAAATATTTATCAAACCCGGTTGGATATAAAATAGCGGATTGATGCGGATTCTCTCCGTAAGAAAGATTATAGACGCCGTCGAATTTCAACATTTTATAAGGAAATTCCGGAGCTTCAAGAAAATAATTCGAAATTTGAAAATCGTATAACGCGGTTTTTCTGAAAGCTTCTATCGCAAGTCGTTTCCGGTATTCGTAGGTTAAACTGCCGTTTGATAGATTGGTTTTAAAACTTAAATATTGCTCCGGCGAAGTAAGTATTGATACGCTGTTGAAATTTTTTGCGGCGGCGCGCGTGATTGCAACGCCTCCAACGTCAATATTTTTTATAGCTTCTGCTTCGTTCCCTTTCTTCTTCGAAGCGGAATTAAAATCGTAAAAATTACAAATAACGACGTCTATCGACGGAAATCCGTGTTTTTTTATTTCATCAATGTGAGCCGTATTGTTTCTGTCCGCCAAGAGTCCGGAAAAAACTTTATGATGCAAGGTTTTTACTCTGCCGTCGAGTATTTCAGGAAACCCTGTGAAATCTGAAATTTCAGTGTTTTTAATATTGTTCTCGGAAAGATATCTTGAGGTTCCGGAAGTCGTTATCAGCGAATATCCCGCATCAGCTAAGAATTTTGAAATATCAATTATTCCCGTTTTATCCGTAACGCTGATTAAAGCGAATTTATTAAACATAAATTTTTCTCCTCATAGAATTATTTCCCGTCAATTTTTATAAAACTGACAAATCTGCCGGTTATTTTATTCTTTCTATAAGAATAATATTCCTCCGAAGATTCAAAAGAACAAATTTCAGAATCAATAATATTTGATTCGCCGACGCCGAATTTTTTTAGTCCGTCTATTATAATTTTTTTTATATCAAAATAATAACAACCGTTTTTTTTTGCCAAATAATCAATTAAATCCCGATAATTTAACTCGATATTTTTTATGAAACCGGAATCAACCTCGTAACATTCGGAACAAATACAGGGACCTAAGAACGCTTTTAATTTATCGTATTTAACTGTCTTAAATAAAACGTCCATTTTTTTTAATACGGTTTCGGTTATTCTATCGGCGGTTCCTTTCCAGCCGCCGTGAATTGCCGCCGCGGTATTGTTATACCCGTCAAAAATAAGAACCGGACAGCAATCGGCCGTCATTACGCATAACAAAATATTTTTATTATTTGTAATTAGAGCGTCTGTATCGTCAAAAGCGGATTCAATCCCGTAAAACCCCATGCCGTCCGCAGGACTGCAATCTTTCTCAGAAATAAATTTGATATTTGAAGAATGCGTTTGATTCATAAACGCCATATTAAGAGGATTTATATGCAGTTGATTAGCGAGAACGGTTCTATTTTTTATTACTGAATTTTTACTGTCTCCAGTATGAAATCCGAAATTCCACTCGTTAAAAGGAGAAGCCGAAACTCCGCCGCGTCTTGTTGTGAACCCGGCTATAACGCCGCCGGCATTAAAAAAACGGCAATTCCCATTATAGCTAATTTTTTTTAAATCTTTCATATAGGGCAATTAATTTCTTTTACACAGCGACGTTTATTTTGTTAAAGCAAACCGCCGGAGTAATCATTGAACTTTTATAAAATAAATCTTTGCTTAAGCATTTTATATCGTTGAACAAATCATAAACGTTTCCCGCAATCATACAATCCTTTACGCGCCCTGATATTTTCCCGTTTTTGATTAAATATCCCAAATCAATGTTAACCGAAAAATCGCCTGCGAGCGTGTTGCTCTGTCCCGCGCCAATCGCCTGTTCAATTAAAATTCCTTCGTCTATATCGCTTATCATCTTTGAATAATCGGTCTCGCCCGCGTCAACCGTAATATTTGTGAACGATGGTTGCGGCTGGCTTGCAAAGGATCTCGCCGCGTTGGCGGTTGATTTTTTATTGACAAGCGAAGCTGTTTTTAAATCAAATATAAAATTTTTAAAAACTCCTTTTTCAATAAGCGGTTTTTCATACGCCGGCAATCCTTCCGCGTCAAATTCCGCCGAACCCGACATATAATCTATAAACGGATTATCGCGCATTGTTATCCGCGAATCAATTATTTTTTTGTTTATTTTATCGGATAACGGAGAAATCCCTTTTTGAAATGTTTTGCCGTTTATAGCTGCGAGAAAACAAGAATACAATATGCCAACCGAATATTTGTTGAATATAGCCGGATAAGCGCCCTGTTTGATTTTCGCCGTTTTATTCGCTTTATTATATCTCGTTTTTAATGTTTTTATCATACCGCCGATTTCTTCGTCTGTTATGATATTTGCTCTTGATTTGGATTCGCTAATATCAAGAAGCCCTTTTTTTTCATTTACTGACAATAAAGTTATTCCGAAAGAATATTCCGATGATTTGTCTTCAAGCCGGACGCCGTTTGAATTAATTAAAACGAAATTATCTATGGTTTTTGAAAAACCGAGCGAAATGTTTAAATCAGGTATTTCAGAATTAATCTGTCTGATAATTTGTTTGCCAAAACTTATCCGCTTTTTTAAATCTATTTTTTCAACGTTTTCATCATAGGTTTTTACCTCTCTTTTTTTATTTCTTCGACACGGCAATTCAAAAAGAGCTCGTTCTCCGTATTTTGAACTTTCTATCGCATAACCTACGGTTTCTTTTATTTTTTCAGGGTTTGTTGTAAAAGAAAATCCTATTTTTCCATTTTTAACAAGACGTATTCCAAGACCGGACGAATAATTATTTTCCATTGAGAACAATTTATTATTTTCAAATCCAATTCCGCTGTTATGACTGTCCGAATAACATATTTCAAACGCGTCGCATTTTTTTCTTAACTCTTTTTCAAGAGATTCCAAACAGTATTTATTTTCCACCTATAATCACATCCTTTATTCTAATATGAGGGCCGCCGTCCGTAACAGGCAACGGGGATTGTCCGCCTTTGCCGCATCCGCCGAGCCCGCCGTGATGTTTCAAATCATCTCCAATCATATCAATATTTTTCAATGTTTCAAAAACGTTGCCTGAAAGAATAACGTCTCTCAGGGGTTTTGTTATTTTTCCGTTTTCAATTAAAAACGCCTCTTCGGAAGAAAACGTGAACATTTCAGTATTAGTCATTCCTCCGAGAGCTCCTTTCGCGTAAATTCCATATTCCGCGCTCTCAATCATTTCATTAAACGTATTTTTACCGTTATCAATATAAGTATTGGACATTCTTACTATAGGCGGAAAACCGAAACTTATGGCTCTTGAATTTCCGGTAGTTTTTTCTTTAAGTTTGCTCGCAGTTTCCCGCGAGTGGAGACGTCCGGTTAATATTCCGTTTTTGATTAAAAAAGTTTTTTTTGATTTGACTCCCTCGGAATCGTATTTATAACTTCCCGCAAGATTAGGCATTGTCGGATCATCGATTATATTGAGATTGTCCCCTCCGAATTTTCTGCCGAGTTTCATTATTTTTTTCATATTAGGATTTTCATATATGAAATCCGCTTCGCTTAAATGCCCGAATGCTTCGTGCGCAAAAACTCCGCACAATACCGGATCTATTATAATAACATACTTTCCGGGTTTGACAGGTTCCGCTGATAAAAGGCGGACCGCCCGCTCCCCTATTATTTTACAGCGGTCTTCAAGACCGAGTATGTTTTTTTTGAATCCCTGATAATCCCCTTGAGTAAAATATCCGGATTGAATATTCGACCCGTCTCTTGCCATTGCAGAACAAGCGATTCCGCAGAACGCAGTCTCAGAGTATATTTCAGAACCGTTAGACGTTAACAACAACGTTTTTTTAATCGTATCCCTGTATCTCACGGAACTCGTTTGGAGTTTTTTGTTTTTTTTCAGAATTGAACTGTATTTGGCGCATATATCGAATTTATCAGATAAGTTATATTTATCCGGAGAATCAGCCGTTTTAATAATATCGGAGTCTTTTACAACCGGAGCGTCGGCAAGTTCGATTTTTTTTGATCGTATGCATTTTGATTGTTCTTCGGCTTCAATAAAATATTTAACCGTATCGTTAATATCATTAAAAGAAACAAATCCCCAGCCGTTAGAGTATAAAGCCCGGCAGCAGCCTCCAAGATTTTCCGAAGACTTTACGTCTTCGACTTCTTTGCCGATTATTGAAATATTGGAGCCGCAGTATTCTTCGATTCTAATTTCTCCGTATTTGCCTTTAGAATTTTTTAGAAACTCTTTTGCGGTTTTAATTAATTTTTCAAAACTTTTTTTCACGTTCAATTATTCTCCTTGTCTAACTTTAAATCTTTCCGCTTGGTTTTTGTTGATTGAAATTACCGGTTCACTATAATTTTCTATCGGAATCGCCGAGATTTTTGTTCCTGTCAAATAACTACGAATTTTAGCGGAGGTTCTTACTCCGACTTTATACCAGCCGAATCCTATTGCGGCTAAAGGTCCGGAATCTATATATTCCGCCACATTGCTAACGACCGGAATGTTATATTTCTCAGTCGTTTTTATGACCGCGTCAAATCCGGTTGTTAAGGTATTATCGGAAAATCCGTAAAAAACGTCGATTTTTTTAATAACAAGCGATTGGATAGCTTGCGATATGTCATTTGAAGATACTACGGTAATTTCTTCAAGTTTTATTTTTTTTTCGGCGCAATAATTTCTAACCGCTTCAATAACTT
The DNA here is from genome assembly GCA_036733285.1 of bacterium. GTDB lineage: Bacteria > JAGOBX01 > JAGOBX01 > JAGOBX01 > JAGOBX01 > JAGOBX01. The sequence continues at coordinate 28,657 of DAINAU010000010.1, read as the reverse complement.
TTTGAGAATTGATTTCGGAAGAATTATATATAGTTCCTATTGATTGCGTATTTGGGAAAAGAGATAATATCAAATCAATTGATTCTTTATAAGGATCAAACGACCCGACTCCGGTAATATTTGACGGATGGTCGGTATAACTTTTTCCCGCGCCAGCAGCGAGCGGATCAGATACGTATGAAAAAATAATTGGAGTTTTTTTTAAATTTTTTATTGCCGAAACCAGACAGGGAGTCGACAGCGGAACCGCCAAATCATATTCGAGGGCGTCGGTTTCCAGCATAATCGGCGGAAGCGCCGTAACATCTCCGGCGCAGTGTTTAAAAGTTATATCGATATTTTTATTTTGTTCATATCCAAACTCTTTTAAACCATTGATTAGCCCTTGTATTAAAATTTCCACAGCCGGTTCGGGCGCATAATAAATTACGGCTATTTTAATTTTATTTATACCAGGGTTTGAATTATTCCGATTAGAACAAGCCGGTAAAAATAAAACTATTAATAAAATTAAACGACATACTATTCCGAATATTTGAATTTTACGCATTTACAACTCCTTAATTTTTAATATTATATTTTAAATTTTTTTTTTTTACAAGATTTAATTTTTATTATATTTCTTTATTCGAACTATTCGGTTTATTCGCGGTAAAAAAAACCGCGAATATATCGAATCTATTTCTTAGATTAGAAGATAACTTTTCTTGTATTTTCTCTCTTGTTCCGAGCTCTCAAAAAAATTTTTTTTATCTTTAGAGTAATGAAGCAATTCGTCTTTTAGAATAAATGCTCTGGTATGACTTTACAATTTTCTTAAGTTTATATCCGCTACTTTTTGCGCTTCGTCAACGCTGAATGGCAATGTATTATAAATTTTCCTAAGCCGAATTTCATTGGAAAAGGATAACCGTATAATTTATTCATAGCCCTTTTCCGAAAATTCGGCTTAATAGAATATTCGAAAATCGTTTCACGATTTCCTCAACTTTTTATAAGTTGAGGATTAAAAGAGCGCCAAGACATTGTAATTTATATAGATTTCAAAAAGCTTTAATCTGAAAACTGCATTAGAATTTTGAAAAAGCTCTGAAAGTAAGGAAAAACATTGATTTTGAGCGCTTTTTCAAAAGCATTAATTTTTACTTGGCAGTTTTCAGGTTTTTAGAAGTTTTAACAAGCGCGTATATATGTTTTGAAAAACTTCATTTTTTTTATTGCATTATCCGGGTTTAAAAATATGCGGCGCCGTAAAATATTTTACAATTGTTCGTTTCTCAGTTGAGGAAACAAAATAACTTCTCTTATAGATTCGGCTCCGGTTAAAACCATAACGAGACGGTCGATACCGATTCCGAGTCCGCCCGCCGGAGGCATACCGTATTCAAGCGCTCTTATATAATCAAAATCAATCTTATCGGAAATTTCCTCGTTTTTCGTAACCTCTTTAATTTTTAATTGGTCGGTAAATCTGCTATATTGTTCGACAGGGTCGTTGAGTTCGGAATAAGCGTTAGCGATTTCAAAATTAGCGATAAAAAGTTCAAAACGTTCAACGAGCGACGCGTCGGTTCTATGGCGTTTTGTCAACGGAGAAATTTCTACCGGATAATCGTAAATAAAAGTCGGTTGGAATAGATTCGGCTCGACAAGGGTTTCAAACAAGTCGTTCACAACTCCGATTTTATCGGCATTTTTATCAATTTCGATTTTATGGGACGCCGCTATTTTTTTTAATTCGTCAATATTGAGAGTTCGGACGTCGAGTTTCAGAATTTCATTAAGCGCCGTGAAATAAGGAATGCGTTTGAACGGAGGTTTCAATGAAATTTCTTTAGCGCCGAAAATCACAGTATCGCATCCGTTCGCTTCGAGGGCGGCGTTGAAGATTAATTCTTCGGCAATATTCATCATATCGTTATAATCGTCGTAAGCCGAATATAATTCAAGCATAGTGAATTCAGGATTATGCTGAGTTGAAATTCCTTCGTTTCTGAAATTGCGGTTTATTTCATAAACCTTTTCCAATCCGCCGACTACAAGACGTTTAAGATAAAGTTCCGGAGCTATTCTTAAATAAAGGTCAAGGTCAAGCGTATTGTGATGAGTAATGAAAGGACGGGCGGCAGCTCCGCCGGGAATGGGCTGCATCATCGGAGTTTCAACTTCGAGAAATCCTTTTTCATTTAATTGTTTCCTTATGTTTCCCGTAATTTTACTGCGTTTGACAAAAATATCTTTAACGTTTTCATTCATAATCAAATCTACGTATCTCTGGCGGTATCTCATTTCAGTATCGCGGAGTCCGTGAAACTTTTCGGGCAGAGGACGTATTGATTTTGACAATAGTATAAATTCGGAAGCGTGAATGGTTTTTTCGTCGGAATGAGTTTTGAACAATTTTCCAGATATTCCGATAATATCTCCAATATCGAGTTTTTTAAATATCTCGAAAGAATCCTTTCCGATATCGTTGACTCTAATGTAAATCTGGATTTTACCGGTATTATCCGAGATATGAGCAAAAGCGGCTTTTCCCATTAATCGCATAAGCATGATTCTGCCGGCAACCGTGATTTTTTCCTGATTTTGAAGGGCGTCGAATCCTTCGAGTAAACTCTTTATATCAAACTGTTTAGAAAATTTATAAGGGTAAGGGTTAATTCCGTTATTTTTCAATTCTTCGGTTTTCAAGATTCTTTGTTCGATTAAAGGGTTGCGGTCTAAATTTTCCATAAAATAATTCCTTAATAAAATAAATTATTAGCGACGTCTCATAAAATTTTTTTGCAATTTCAGCAAAAATATTTTTCATAAGATTAATAGCTTTTCCTGTTTATCCGGTTATGTTCCCATTCCGTTTCAAATATAGAAACCGTTAAAACGGTTTAATCCGAAAACTGCATAATGATAAATTAAAGTTTAAAAATTACAATACCAATTTTTTTAAATTGCAGATTGACAAAAAATGGTAATGCTCTTATAATATATAAAACCGTTAAAATAGATAATAAATAATTCAATGACTAAAACCTTTTTAACGATTTTAAAAAGCGTCTGAATAATAACGAGGATTTAATAATGTTTCAGGAGATTTTTTTTTATGCTTGTTTATAACACGTTGACAAAAAAGAAAGAGGAACTTATTCCGCTCGAACCGGGTAAAATCAAAATGTACGTATGCGGAATCACTCCGTATTTTCACAGTCATATAGGGCATTCGAGATGTTACGCGGCTTTTGACATAATCCGCAGATATCTTATTTTTAAGGGATATAAAGTGGAATATATTCAGAATTTCACGGATATAGACGATAAAATAATCGCGTCCGCAAATTCTGAAAAAATAGAACCCAAAGAGCTTGCCGAACGTTATATAAAAAGTTATTTTGAGGATATGAAATTATTGAATATCGTTCCGGCTGATAATTATCCGCGCGTTTCGGAGAATATACGGGTAATAATAGATTTTATTCAAAAAATTATTGATAACGGTTACGGATACGCGATAGACGGAGAGGTATTTTTTGACGTTCAGAGATTCAAGAATTACGGCAGACTGTCAAACAGGATACTCGAAGAACAAAAAGCCGGAGCGCGAGTAAAAACCGACGATAAGAAACGGAATCCGCTTGATTTCACTTTATGGAAACCGTCCAAATCCGGAGAGCCGGAATGGGATTCGCCCTGGTCAAAAGGAAGACCGGGATGGCATATAGAATGTTCGGCTATGAGTTTAAATCATTTTCCTGAAACCTTTGATATTCACGGAGGCGGTCAGGATTTGACTTTTCCGCATCACGAAAACGAGATAGCTCAATCGGAATCAGTTTACGGCAAACCAACTGTGAAATACTGGATGCATAACGGTTTTGTAACCGTGAACAAAGAAAAAATGTCGAAATCGCTCAACAACTTTTTTTTAATCAAAGACGTATTAAAAAAATATAAACCTGAAATATTACGATATTTTTTGGCTTCGGCTCATTACAGGTCGCCGCTTGATTTTTCCGAAGAGCAGCTTGAATCGTCCAAAGCCGCATACTTGAAATTGAAGAATTTCGCTTTTGAACTGAACCGCGGAGAAAACCGGAAACTGGACGAATCAGCCGAAAAAGAATATACCGTCGTTATAGAAAAGTTCTCCGAGGATTTTACCGCCGCTATGGACGATGATTTCAATTCCTGCGAAGCTCTCGGAATCATTCATACTTTTACGCGTTCGATAATGAAACTTATAACGGATAAAGGAATTTCTTCCGCGATTAAATCAAGAATAAGTCTTGAATTTAAAGAAATAACGGGATTGCTCGGATTTGAAATAAATTCTGAAAAACAGGAACAAAACGCTTCTGAAAATATGGAAGGATTAATGAATATAATTCTTAAAATAAGAAGTATGGCTCGTTCGGAAAAAAATTTCAAGTTATCGGATTTCATAAGAGACGAGCTTGGCAAATTAAATATTGAAATCCGCGACACAAAAGACGGAGTAAAATATATTATAAAATGAACGATATATTTGAAAAATACAGAAAACAAAAAAAAGACGAATCAAAACCCAAATTGATTTTGAAAATAACGATAATTTTATTGGCAATAATATTTCTGACTTTAACGGCGGTCAATTTATTCAGATATTCCGGAGTCTACAGAGAAAAAAAAGAGGAAAAAGCCAATTTGTTAAAACCGTTTCCTTTTGAATTGAAAAGCGGCGATTTGCTTGTTACAGTCATAGACGTTGGACAAGGAGACGCTATTTTAATAGAAACACCGAACGGTAAAAATATGCTGATAGACTGCGGTTCTGCGGTTTCGGAAGAAAACCGATTTGATGAAAAAAAAGCAGAAGGCGCGGCAAATGTAATACCTTTTTTAAAACGCAGAAACGTCAATCAAATAGACATAGCGATAGGAACCCATCCGGCAGGGGAACATATCGGCGGATTTGAAGCGCTGATTGAAAAATTTCCCGTAAAGAATTATTACGAATGCGGATTTAATTTTAATTCGGAAATATATAAAAATTTGAAAGCGGCGTTGAAAAGAAAAAATATTCCGGTAAACATAGTCAAGACCGGCGATGAAATTAATATCGGCGCGGACGTTTATTGTAAAGCGTTATATTCAAATTCTAATCCGGACAACGTCAACAATTCATCCATAGTTATATATTTGCAGTATAAAAACACTAAATTCATATTTCCCGGAGACATAGAAAAAAACAGGGAGCTTGAAATCTGTTCGAATTACGGAAATAAATTAAAAGCGAATTTTTTGAAAGTAAGCAATCACGGCGCGGAAGAATCTACCGGAAAACACTGGCTGAAATACGTCAGTCCTGAAATCGCGGTTATCAGCGCCGGAAAAGATTTAAGTCCAAAATATCCGAATCCCGAAGTTGTGAAACGGTTAAAATCAAACAATTGCAAAACAATAAGCGCTTCTGCAAACGGAAATATTTACGTAATTTCGGACGGTAACGCATTAAGAATATTTACCGATAAAAAATTTAAAGAAACAAGCGATGAAAATTGAAGAATTTGACAAACCGTTAGCTTTATTTCTTGAATGGAGATTAACGGATTTACCGAACGAAACAAAACAAAATCTACTGAAATGTATTGAGCAATCCGATAATCCAAGTCATATAATATGCATATTAGATCTGATAGGCGGATTCAATTATTCGAAGTTCAAAAAGTTTCTCGCTGAAAATCCCGAGTTCGAATACAATTCGCCTTCTGATTTTGATATGCTTCCCGAAATGAGCGTAAGTTTGAATCCCGAACAAGTCGGCGCGGTTCTTCATGACACGTCTGAACGGCCGCTATTAATTTTAGCTGGCGCAGGTTCGGGTAAGACCGCAGTTTTAACAAGACGAATAGTTTTTTTATTGATTTCCGGAGTATTGCCCGAATCGATAATGGCCGTAACATTTACCAATAAAGCCGCGGGCGAGATGAAAAAGCGTCTTCTTGAAATCGTAGTCAGATTAAAAGCGAATATAAACGATCCTGAATATTTAAATTTCATAGATTCAATAGCCGAATCGGTTCCTTCAATGAAAGTGGGGACTTTTCATTCAATATGCTACGAACTGTTTACGGAAAATATAGACGGAAAATATAATTATGAATTCGCCGGATATACCGCTGCTCCCGATATTCTCGCTCCTATTAAACAGAAAGGCATACTTGAAAAAGTTTTGGAGTCGCATAAAATAAAGGATTCGACCGAGGATATTCTTAACGACATAAGCGCGTGTAAAAATAATCTTATGCCTCCCGAACTTGTAAAAGATACTAACGGACTGTTATGTTCGAAACAAAATGTGTTTAAAGCTTATTCCGGTTACAGAACGCAGCTTATTAAAACGAACCAGATAGATTTCGACGACATAATTTTTTATATAGTAATGATTCTTCAGAAGTATCCGAAAATAGCGGGATATTACCATGAAAAATATAAATATTTTCTGATTGACGAATATCAGGACACAAATTACGCGCAGTATCTGTTTGCTCTAAAAATTGTCGAGGCGAGCAAAAATATTTTCGCCGTAGGCGACGACGACCAGAGCATATACGGTTGGCGGGGAGCCGATATATCGAACATATTGAATTTTAAAGAAGATTTTAAAAACGCGTTTGTCGTTAAATTTGAAAGAAATTACAGAAGCAGCGCGAATATTTTAATGGCTGCCAACAACATATTCAAGGAAAAAGACGCGTCAATCAGAAAAGTATTGAAAGTCAGCGGAAATTATTCAATAGGAAAAGCGGGGCTCGGCGATAAGATAATTTCATTTCAGGCGGAAGACGAAAAAGACGAAGCCGAATTCTGCAAATATATAATATTGGAAACCATAAAACAAAAAAAAGACACGGCTCTTGAAAATTTAATTAAAAGTTTTCAAGAAGTTAATCCGGAACTTTACGGCGCCACAAATGATTTGTTAAATTCATATAATTATCTTTCTGAATATACTATACAACTATGGAGCAAAACCGTAGAGTGGGTCAACATATATAATTCCGCTTCCGCCGAATTAAATTTTGATAAAGCAAATCAGCTTGTAAAGACGTTTTACGAATTTAGTAATGCGTTCAGTTTGACAGTCGATTTTAAAGAATCCGAAAAACAGATTTTAGAAACTTTTATTGAACGGCTGAAAGATAAAATTTTTTATCTGTTCAACAGTTCGGCTTTATACCGGAAATTCGCGGTGTTTTACAGGGTTAATTCTCAAAAAGAAATTTTCAAGACGGTTTTCAATGAAAACGTAATTCCGTTTATTGAAGTCGGGAACAACAAACTTTTTGAATTCAGAGAAATCCAAAACATAATTTCAACGCTGAAAATCATAACCGGTTATATACGGGTTTATTCTTTCGGCGACGTCCGCAATTATTATCATTTAAACAATGAAATTTTGAATATATCGGTCTTGCCTTTTTTTAAAATTCCCGAAAAAGACAGGGTTTCAATAGAATATTGTCCGGAAAATATTTTTTTAGCGTCTACGGAATTTCTTGAATCAAACAAAAATATGTTATCGGCGGCGGGTTATTATTTTATCGTCAATCTTATGAAACTATGCGATGAGATTTATAAAAACCATATAGACAAGCGGCTGAATTACTGTCTTCAGAAAATAATCGAATATCTGGATTACAACTCAAAAATGTATCAGGATACGCCAAGCGGAAAACAATTGAAAAAAAATATTGAAGCGTTTAGAAATATTATGCTTGAATTTGAAGCTCAATCGTCGAAAGACAAGTCGCAGACATTGTTTGATTTTTGTAAAAACATAGTTTATAGAAGTTCTGATCAGCAATCGATGGATATGTTTAACGACGGCGTATATCTTATGACTTTGCATTCTGCGAAAGGACTTGAGTTTGAAAATGTTTTTTTTACCGGACTTGAAGAAGACGTTTGTCCGCACAAGTGGCCGAGTTTGAATAAAATCGGAGACAAAGAACTCGACGAAGAAAAACGTTTGTTTTACGTTGGAATAACAAGGGCTCAGGAAAAATTATATTTGACTTACGCCAAAACCAGAACTTGGTATGGTAAAAAAGCAAAACACAAGCCATCGCGTTTTTTAAAACATATCCCTTCGGATTTAATTCAAAAATAATTGATTTTTTAAATTTATCATATAAACTTATTATTTTTAACGGAAAAAATTATGGAAACAAAACCTACTGTTTTGATTATAGACGATTCTCCGCTTGTTAGATACCAGCTTGCCGATATCTTCGAGGATTTGGGATTTGATTTAATCGGCGAGGTATCAAACGGAAACGAAGGAATAATTTTATACAAAGAAAAACAACCTAATTTTGTCACTCTCGACATATTGATGCCTGAAAAAAGCGGATTGGAGACTCTGGAAGAATTGATGAAAATAAATCCGGAAGCAAAAATCGTTATGATAACGGCTTTAGGCAAACAGGAAATAGTCTCAAAATGCTTAAAAAAAGGGGCGTCTGATTTTTTAGTTAAACCCTTTAATCCGTTGCTTATTAAAGAAACTTTCAACCGATTATTAAAAAAGTGAAAAGATTGAATTGTAATGCCGAACAAAGTTAAAAAAAAAATATTATTTCTTATAATTTTAATCGCGTCCATATTGCTTTCCTCTCTTTTTTTATTAAAACTGACTTATAGATATAAGTTTAAAGAATATTCAAAAAAAGAATACGAAAAAAATTACGAATTATTCGACAGACTTTTTGATTTAAAAAATTCTTCCAGTAATTTGCTTTGTTCCGATTATACATACTGGACGGAGATGGCGGATTTTACTAAAAAACCGGATAAGGTTTGGGCTGAAAATAATCTGAATACTGCGCTCGAAAGTTTTAAACTTAATTTTTTATATGTGTTTGACGAAACCGAATCTCAAAAGCATTTTATCAAAAATATTCCGGATTCTGAAATCGATTTTAACAGCTTAAATTTTACAAAGACATTTTTTAATAAAATAAAGGAGAAAAAATTTCCTGAAATATATTATTTTGCGAATTCGGGAAAACTCGTTCAATTATGCGTTTCTACTATTCATAAAACTGAAGACGTAGAAAGAAAAAATAATATATTCGGATTTTTTGCGGCAGGAAAAATAATAGACGACTCTTTTTTAAAAGAGATAAGACAGATAACAAAGGCAAATATATTTTTAAATTTTAATTCCGGCATAGAAAATGAAACCAGCAAATCCGGTTTGGAAGCGAATGAAGAAGGAATAATTTTTTTGAAAAAAATATTATACGGGTATGATAATAAACCTGTCGCGGCAATAAACGCCGAATTTAAAATTAAAGAAATTCAAATTTTTAACGAGTTGTTCGCAAGAATTTTTATAATCCAGTTAATAACCGGTTTGATTCTTTTAGCGTTATTATTTTATTATATGAAAAAGTGGATATGGAAACCGCTGTCTTTGCTGCGCGATTTGCTTTCTGATTTTTCAACTGAAAAATCGAAGATATTGAAAGGAGCGAACGACGAGTTCGGAATGATTGCCCGATTGATTGACAAGTATTTTTCCGGACGCAGGTTGCTTGAACAAACTCAAGATTCTTTAAAAAAAAGCGAATCGAATTTAAGAAGCGTTCTGGAAAATACTCCCGATATTATTCTGAGATTAGATTGCGGTATGAAAATTTTATTCGCCAATGAAAATGTATTTTATCTTACGAACAACGCCGATTCGCCGGTCGGAAAAAAAATATCGGAATCCGGTATGACTCCGGAATTTGCCGAATTATTGGAAGAAAATTTAATATCTTCATTCTGCGATAAAAAAAACAAAGAAATTGAAATTACGCTTGAACGCGCGGATTTGACAAAAATATTCAATTGCAGAATAATTTATGAATGCAAGCATTATGACGATAAACTGATGGATTCCGCGGTCTGTATTTTAAGAGATATAACCGCTTTGAAAAATTTGGAAATGGAGCTGATAAGAAGCGAGCGTTTAACCGCGGTCGGACAGTTCAGCGCAGGAATCGCTCACGAGTTCAATAACATATTGACGATAATAAAAATGAACGCCGAATATATGGAACTTGAAATCGGAGACAATAATGAATATAGAAAGTTGTTGGAAACAATAAGCGAACAAACGAACCGAGGCAGGGAAATCGCCGTAAAAATGATGCAGTTTTCAAAACCGGGTCAGCCGAGTAAAATGAATTACGATCTGTCGCCGATAATCGAAGAAGCCTATATTTTTCAGAAAACCGAATTATTAAAAGAGAATATTGTTTTTGAAAAAGACGTTGAAAACGATCCGGAGTTATTTATTTTCTGCGATAAAAATCAGATTATTCAGGTGTTATTAAATCTTTTTATTAATGCAAGGCATGCGATAAAACCAAATAAAAAAGGACGGATACGCATTTCAGCGAAAAAAGAAAACGAAAACGTAATTATTAAATTTATAGACGACGGTATTGGAATGAATAAAACCACGATTACAAAAATATTCACTCCGTTTTTTTCCACTAAAGGAGCTTACGACAAAACAAATTCGGGAATAAAAGGTTCGGGATTAGGTTTATCAATTTGTATGAGCATAATAAAACAGCATAATGGAAAAATAGAGGTTAAAAGCGAAGAAGGAAAGGGGACTGAGTTCATAATCCGGCTTCCATATAAACCGAGCGAATAAAAGATTTAAAAAAATATTAAAAAATCCGCGGAGAGCAAGAATGGCAAACATAAAACCAAGCACGGGAATCGAATCGCTTGATAAAGTATTGAACGGGATAAAGTTTGGCGACAATATAGTATGGCAGGTCGATACCATAGAAGATTATATTTCAATGGTAAAACCATATTGCAGTTACGCTAAGGAAAACGGAAAAAAAATCATATATTTCAGATTTGCCGACCATAAGGAACTCGTGTCGGACGACGACAACGCCGAGATATACAGATTAAACCCGAGAGAAGGATTCGAACAATTCATAACCGAAGTTCACAGAATAATAGAGCAAACTGGAAAATACGGATTTTATTTGTTTGATTCGTATTCGGAATTAACTCTCGACTGTTACAGCGATAGAATGCTCGGAAATTTTTTCATCCTTACGTGCCCTTATTTATACGAACTTGAAACGATAGCGTATTTTTCGATATATAGAAATCATCATTCGTATCACGCCGTATTGCCGATAAAACAAACGACCCAACTATTTATCGATATTTACAAACATAACGGAGACATATACGCGCATCCGTTAAAAGCGGACGGCAGGTTTTCATCGACAATGTTTATGATGCATAAATGCATTAACGGAATATTCACTCCAATCAAAGACAGTCCGAGCATATCGGAAATATTAACTTCAACTTCCTGGCCGGGATTGCAGTCCGCGTCGTATAGAATGATAGGTCCATGGGACAAAAAATTTATGCAGGCGGAAGCGATGGCGGAAGCTGAAAAAATCCAGTGCGTCTGCAATCCCGAAAATATGCATAATTATTTTTACCGGCTTATGACGCTGCTCATTTCCAAAGAAAAACAGATTCTCGACCTCGCTGAAAAATATTTGGAATTAAAAGACGTTATTTATATTTGGAAGAGAATGATTGGCACGGGTATGATCGGCGGTAAAACCGTAGGAATGCTATTAGCGCGTTCTATTCTAATTAAAACAAATCCGAGATGGAAAAAAATACTCGAACCGCACGATTCTTTTTTTATAGGATCTGACGTTTTTTATTCTTATCTGGTTTATAACAACTGTTGGCTGATACGTCAAAAACAAAAAAAAGAGGAATTATTTTTAGAAGATATAGACGAAGCTCAAAACAGAATTTTAAACGGAGAATTTCCCGAATACATAATTAAACGGTTTTCGGATTTGCTTGATTATTACGGACAATCCCCGATAATAGTCAGGTCAAGCAGTCTGCTTGAAGACAATTTCGGAAACGCGTTTGCCGGAAAATACGAAAGCGTTTTTTGCGCAAATCAGGGAGATTTGAAGAGCCGTCTGGACGAATTTCTAAAAGCGGTTAAAATTATTTACGCGAGCGCGATGAGCGAGACGGCTTTAAGTTATAGAAAACGAAGAGGGGTTCTTGAGAAAGACGAACAAATGGCTTTGCTTGTTCAGCGGGTTTCCGGAACGCATTATCACGATATGTTTTTTCCGCATCTCTCAGGAGTGGGGTTTTCATATAATCCATACGTATGGAACGAAAATATAGATCCGGAAGCCGGAATGATGCGAATAGTATTCGGGCTCGGCACGCGAGCCGTTGACAGGGCGGACGACGATTATACGCGGGTAGTGGCGTTGAACGCTCCGGAATTAAGGCCTGAAGCGGATTTTTCAAAAGTAAAAAAATATGCGCAGCGCAGGTTCGATTACATAGATTTGCTTGAGAACAAATTCAATTCCGGGTATTTTATCGATATGGTGAAGAAATGTCCCGAACTTCAGGTTGAAATGTTTGCCACGCCGGATTACGATAATGATTCTTATTATTATGGAGAATACGATAATCAAATAAAACCCTGGGTGCTTACGTTCGATTCGATTCTTCAGGATACCGGATTGATAGATGACATAAAAGAAATGTTTAAAATTCTCAAAGAAACTTACAATCAAAACGTAGACGTAGAATTTGCAGTAAATTTTAATTCGAACAACGAATATAAAATAAATCTTCTTCAATGCCGTCCGCTCCAGATAACAAGACAAAACGGCTCGTTCAATTCTGACCTTAAAGACCCTGCGAATAAAGATATTATTTTAAAAACCTCCGGAGGCATAGTCGGACACAGCCGGATAATTCCAATTAATTGCGTTATTTATGTCGTTCCTGAAATTTACGGATTGATGAGCGAAAACGACAGATATTCTACGGCGCGATTAATAGGAAAGTTGACCCGCAAGATAAATAGCAGCAACGAGTATAACATAATGATATTCGGACCCGGCAGATGGGGAACGAGCATGCCGTCGCTCGGAGTGCCCGTGTCGTTCAATGAAATAAATAACGTTTCCGTATTATGCGAGATTGATTCGATGCACGAAGGACTTGTGCCGGATTTGTCGTTAGGCACGCATTTTTTCAATGAAATGGTAGAAATGAATATGTTATATATTGCGTTTTTTAAAAATAAATCAGGGAATATTATAAACGCGGATTTTTTTTCCAATATAAAAAATAGACTCGCCGATATATTGCCGGAAGAAAAAAAATGGGAGTCTGCGGTAAAAATAACGTTTGATTCGGATATGGACGGTTATCAGATGCTTCTAAACGCGGATTCTTTCAAACAGAAATGTTCTATGTTCCTCAAAAAAATAAAGAAAAAATAATTTTGAAGGCGTATATAATCCAGAATAAGGAATTAATCGAAAGAATCCAATATGCAGCCGCCAAAACATTATTTTTAAAATAAAAATTAATTATATTAATTCCGGCGTTTAGTTTTACGGATTTATATGCGATATTCGCTTTATAGACAGATGATTTTATCCCGTTTATATCGGCTTTCCAGCCGGGATGCCACGCGTCGCTATAAAGCAGATAAACGTTTGAATCTGGAGAATTAACCTCGATAGATAATCTGTTAGAACTGAAATCGGCGATTTTATAAGGCAAATGCAGTCTCCTGTTTTCTTTTAAAACTTTTTCAGGAATCGAATCAGAGCGCATAATTGATTCGTTTATGTTTTGATTTTCCAAAAATAAAATATCTCCGGCATAATTGGAATCGTTTAAATAATTCGCTGCCGCTGTTTCTGACCGAATAAAACAGGCGCCGGAAAAAAATTGAATTTTATCCTCTATAACTCCGGATATTTTATACGCCGCGGGATGAGAAGTTTTAAAATTGAATTCTTTTGCGGTTTGTTTTGAAATCGGATGCGCCGGAACCGTAGACGCGGAACCGTTATAAATATTCAAATACTTATCGACTGATTTCTGCCAATGGTCGGTTTTGAATTTAAAGTATTCTCCGTCGTTGGAATTCAAGCTGTCTTTGAATAAAAATGAATCGTTTGTCCAGTAGAACGTTCCGATGAATTTCATTTTTTCTCTTTTATCGAATTCAGAATTAATGGGATTCATATAAAAAATAAATCTTGGATTTTCGTATAATAATTCCAAACCCCGCCGCGATTTATAAGGCATTTTATTGAACGATACTATTTCGCGTTGAAATTCGTCGAGTTCAATAGAACTTGCGAGCAATTCATAAATCTTAAAAGAATATAAATCGAAAAAATGAACGATAAAAAAAATAAAAATCAAATAAAAATATTTTTTGTTTTTCAAATTCGACGCCAGCCGGATAATAAAAAACAAAGCCGCTGTTAACAAAAACAAAACCGTTTTATTTTTTGGAACAATAAAAAACGGTTTATCAATTAATAAAACGTATCTGCCGTTTATAAAAGTTTTAAAAGTTTTATTCAATTCATTTTCTTGAAAAAATGAATTTTTAGAAAACAAATTTTCGTCTTTATAATTGTTCAAAAAAACAGATAGTCCCAAAAAAAATACGATTGAAAAAATTATAATAGAATTCAAAACATTGTTTTTTCTTTTTTCAAATTTTTTGAAAAATAATATTTCAAATCCATAACCGGCAATGAAAATCAAAAAAAGTTTTAAAAGAGGAACAATATAAGCCCTGTGTCTGAAATATTTCATTCCGGGACTGAGATAATACGCGATTGAACCTGTAACCTTGTCGAAACTGAATAAAAATAAAAATAAAGCGGTAAAAAATATATGAGCGTTTTTTTTGGTGATTCCCAACAAAACCGCTATAACGAGGAGAGGTAAGAATAAAATTCCCGAGTATAGAGTAAAGTCTTTTACGTAAGAAATTCCCATTAATAATTCGCTCCATTTGAATAAATGAAGATTTCCGCCCCATTCGAGAAAATGCGACAATGATACGTCGCCGTCAGGATTTCTACCGGGAATATGCGAAATTATCGAACCTGTGTTGACGTTTAAAATATAATAAATTATTAAAATAGAAATGACGGAACCGGCGCTTGAAAAGACGGCGCCTGTATTTATTTTAATATTTGATATGAAATTTTTGAATTCGTTAAAATTGAAACAGAAATAAAATAAGAAATATAAAAATATTGTTAACGCGATAAGCGGTAAAAAGTAAAAAAGATTTCCAAGCGTTTGAACCGCAAAAAGATTGAACGCCAGAAAAAAATATTTCCACCGGCGTTCGTCGAACCATTTGTGAAAAAAATAAATTATAAGCGGAACGGCATAGTATAAATGAAAGTTCCACCAAATCTGGTGCCGCCAGCAGCAGCCGGCTATTAACGTCAGACACGCGAATAAAACGGAAAAGTTAGAAGCGTATAATCTTTTTGCAAGACAAAAAGTTCCGGCAAATAAAAATATTTCGTCGAAATATATTCCGAGATAATATAACGGAATAAAATTAATTCCCGAGATTAATTTAGCGAACAAGAATAAAGCGTTCGCGACGAATCCCGATTGAATCGCATACCACCAGGTTGAAACCGTTCCGTGCGTCATAAAAGGCATCCATTGGGCGGTTTCGCCTGACGCGACCGAATTGTTTAAAAAATAATATTGAAGAGAAAAATATTGAAATTCGTCATGACCGAGAGGACGCCTTCCGTTTAAAATCATAAATAAAACAGGCAGAAATTCTATAATCAGAAGAAGCGCAAATATTTTTTTTGGTTTGGATTTTAGCGGCAAACTCATTTTATTTTATAATTTTTTCCTTAAAAACTTCAAACATATACGCCAATCCCCATTGAATGACCCGCAGTTTTCTTTCGCCTCCGATTCTCGGAGGCTCGTCGCCGGGTATTTCTCGGAAATTGCATTTATATTTTGCCGCGCGGATGGAAAGAAGCGGTTCCACGCCCACGCGGGTAAAAAATAATTTTTCTTCGGGTTGATAACTCGAATCCAAATGAAGATTTAATTTATAGAACAATTCTTTTTTCCAAGCTCTGTAAATTACCATTGCGTCGGTATATTTTGCCGAATGGACTTTATTAATCAGCGTAGTGAAAAGCCAGTTGCCGAATCCGGTGAACAAATCGTCGTCTTCGCTTTTTGCTCCGTCAAGATAACGCGAGACTATAACCATATCAAAACCTTCGCTCATTTTATTCAGAAGTTCGGGAAGCAGTTCCGGAATGGAATTTCCGTCGGGACTAAACGTAACGACAACGTCTCCGGTTATATGTTCCATAGCTTCAATATACGCGTATCTGATTCCTTTTTTTTTTTGTCTGATTATTTGATAGCCGTTTTGTTCAGCATATTCGAGAGTTCCGTCTTTAGAACCTCCGTCGACAATTAATATTTGATCAAACCAGTTCCGGTTGATTTTAGGCATTATCTGTTTCATTCCTTCGGCTTCGTTTAAAACCGGAATTAACAACGTAGATTTCATAAATTTGAATTTTCCTTTATTTCTTTCATCAAATCAAAATATTTTTTTGAAATAATTTTGTAATCAAATTCATTGACGGCTTTTCTTCGACAATTTTCAGATATATAAGCGTAAAGTCCGGAGTCGTCTATCAATCCTGCAATTCTTTTTACATATTCATCCGCGTCCCCGCATAAATATCCGGTTTGAGCGTTTATAATGAAATCCGACCAGCCGCCAATATTTGAACATACCGGGGGAATTCTTGAAGCCATTGCTTCAAGCGCTGAAATTCCAAAAGCTTCGTGTTTTGAAGGCATTAAAAAAATATCTGAATTTTCATATATTTCCTTGAGTTCTGAATCGTTCGTATAATCAAAAAAATGAACGAATGTTGATAGTTTTAGCTTTTCGGCAATTTCTTCAAGATTTTTTTTTTCAGGACCGCCGCCGACTATAAAATATTTTATCAAATATTTTTTTTCAACGATTTTTTTTATGACGTTAAGGGCAAACTCCAAATTTTTTCTTGGAATCAACCGGCAGACGCTAAGAATTATTTTAACGTTTGAATCAATTCCCATTTTGATTTTTAAATTATTATTTTTTTCCCCGGAAAAACAATCGGATTTTATACAGTGGGGAATTATTCTTGTTTTTTCATTTAGACTCTGCGAAATATTTAATAATCGAGAACGCATATCCGAACTTGAAACGATAACCGCATCGGATTTGGAGCCGATTTTTTTCAGCGCGCAATTCATTAAGAAACGTATTTTATTATATCGGGTCGGGTCATATACGTCGGCGCCGAGAGCCGATACTATATGCGGAATATTGAGTCTGCTAAAAAATACGGCAAGTCCGGAAGTATGAAAAAAATGAGAGTTGATAATATCTATTTTATATTTCGAACATATTGTCTTTATATGAGGTATTGAAATAGCGATAAATTTCAAAAGCGAAAAGAAATCTCCGCAGATTAAACTTTTTCTTCCGTTTTTCAGATATATGACCTTGCAATTTTTTGAGATTTCTTCAGTATTAACTTCGTTTCCGGCGGTTAGTATAAATACGTTATTGTTCAGCCCGGAAAGTCCTTCTCCAAGCATTTTTGAAAAAACGCCCCCGCCTCCGCCGACAGGCGGAAATTCGTGATTGATAATAAGAATATTCATTTTATATCAGGATTGACGACGCCGTAAAAATTTCAACTTGCGAACCGCGTATAAAGTTTGAAAATAAATTTCATCTTATTTTGACGCTTTCTTCTTTTTACTGTCGGCGTCTATTTTTTCTATTGTTTCGATTTTTTCCCAACGCTTGATTTTAGTTACGCAGTGACTGACGGCTTCGCGCAAATCGTCAAGCTCGAAAGGTTTGCATATAAAATCGTCGGCTCCGCTTTTTAAACAGGCGGTCAATGAAAATTCCGAGCCGTATCCGGTAATAATTATTACTTGAGTTTTTATATCGATTTTTTTAATTTTCATCAGCAAACTTAATCCTGATTCTTTCGGCATGAACAAATCAAGAAGAACGATATTGTATTTGTTTTTTTTAATCAAATCGAGTCCGCTAACCGAATCAGTCGAAAAATCCGCGGAATAACCCATTTTTTTTAAAGCGACAAGCATAAATTTTACAATAGCTTCTTCGTCGTCTATAACGATTATTGTTGGATTCTGTTCCATAATTTTTCCTTTCTTGAAAAATTTAATTTTAAATTATTATATAATGATTATTTTAAAATTCAAATAATATTTCTAAAAAAAAACAACCGGACTATTCTATAAAAAAAAGTTTGGTTTTCGAGATTTGAAATTTTAAAAAAAGTATTTTCAATTTTTAACAAATCTTCTTTTTTTAAAAATTCCGTTTTTTTATTAAGTTTCGCCGTTGAGCGCAAAAACCTGTAAAACATAGCGTGAAAATAAAATAAACTATTTGGTTTGACAATCCGGCTTTTATCAAAATCAATTATTACCGCGTTTGATAAATCCGCCGTTATCATGATATTTTTTATTTGGACGTCCGGATGATATACCCCTATTTTATTCAATTCCGAAATTTTCAGAATTATTTTGTCAAAAAGTTGAAGAATCCGTTCGGCGGAAAATTTTGAATTAATCAGTATTTCATAAAAATTAATATAATTTTGAAGTTTATAAGTCGCGAGCCATCCGAGCCGGAAAAAAAGAAAAATTTTTTTATAAATTATAAACGCCGGTTTTACGGTTTCAATATTGTTTTCTTCAAGAAATTTCAAAAGTAAGAATTCGTTTTTAAATCTTGATTCGGATAAATATTTTTGATTCAAAAATTTAGCCGCTATTCCGCCTCTCGAATATTTTTTTATAATAATATTTTGATTTCCTGTTTCAACTTCAAAAATTGAAGTTCTGCCGAATGCCTTATCGTTATCGGAAGATACGGTATGATTTTCAAGAAGAATAATTATTTTTTTTAATTCATCGGGAGAAAATTGCGGAATAAATGATTCGCAAACATAATTTTCAAAACGCATATTAAGACTTTTGAAATTGGAATTATTATTTTTCAGCATATTCGCAGTAATTATAAAAAAAAGATTTAGAAACGTTGTCATAATTCCATGAGTTGGACGATAATCCTATTCTGGAAGAAGACGGTTTGAAACCGAGTTCCTTTCCGCTATACCGCCGTAAAACATACCAATTTATTTTATCCTCGCTCACGGCTATATTAATATTATTGCCGTTTATTTCTACGGCGTAATATTCCGGAACTTCAAAAAGTTTAAAATATTCGACAGTCTGATTTCCTTTTATAGAGTTTGTCAAAGAAATATCGTTTCCTTCGGAGCAGCTTAAAGAAATCCAGTTTTTTAAATCATAATAAACCAGTATTGCGCCGTCAGTGTTTTTAAATTTAGACCCTTTCATTTTAATCAGCGATAAGGTATTTTCCAAAGCTCTTTTTTTCAACAGAATAGGAGTTTTATTTGAATAATTATAAATTTGTTCCATCGGTTCGGCTGTAATGGTCAACCCTTTTTTAGAAAACTCCATACTATCTTTTTTTCCGTATATTTTCCATATATTGCCGGCGATATTCAAATCCGAAAAATCGGTAAAATATAACGGATTAGTTTTAAATTCAAAATTAACCGTGTCATAATTTAGAATACGAGTTGCGTATTTTTCTTTTTTTCCGTCGCTTTCAAAAAAAATATTTCCCGACATATCCGTTCGTAAAATATTTACTTTGTTTTTTTCTAACAGAATTAAAGCGTCTTTATGCGGATGTCCGAAATGATTGTTTAAACCGCAGGAAATAACGCAGTGTTTCGGTTTGACGGCTTTTAAAAAATTTTCGTCTATTCCGTTATGGCTTCCGTGGTGTCCCGCTTTCAACACATTAGCTTTCAATCTCGATTTATATTTTTTCATTATCTTTTCTCGCGCTTCATTTTCGGCGTCGCCGGTCAATAAAAATGAGGTCGAACCGTAAGTTAATTTGAATACTATCGAATAATTGTTTATATTGTCGTAATTTGAACCGTCCGGATGAAAGATTTCAATTTTAACATTTTTATCCCAGTTGAGGGTTTTTCCGGCTTTTAATATTTCATATTTAATTTTTTTTTCAGAAATCATATCAAGAATTTTTTTATAAATTTTTGCAGAGTGGGGCATTCCGCAATCATAACAGAGTTTAATTTTAAAATTATATAATAGATTCGGAATTCCGCCGATATGATCGTTGTGCGGATGCGTCATAATAAGCGCTTCTATTTGTTCTATTCCAAGTTTTTTTAAATAAAAAATCATCTCGGCGCCGCGCAGACCAGCGTCAACGACGTAGCATTTTCTGGAAGGCGTCAGAATTATTATGCCGTCTCCCTGACCGACATCGACAAAAATAACGTAAAGTTTTCCTTTCTGAAAAAAATCCGATTCGGGATTATATCCGAATATTTCCGGAATTCGCGATTGAATCCCTAAAACGATTTTTTCATTTTCTAAATCATGGGTTTCGCCGGAATCTGTTTGAACTGATACGGATTTATCAACGATAACAACCGGGTTCGCCGGTTCGCCGGAAACCGGCGCTTTTTTCAAATCATATTTTTTTATAAAATATTTATATCCAAAAAAGACGGCGGCGGCAGTTAAAATCAATACGAAAGAAATATAAGCCGCTTTTAATTTTTTGGGAGACGCCGCGATTTCGTTTTCCGTCTCTTTTTTATTTCCGGTTATATCAGATTCTTCGCGAGATTGTTTTTTTTTATATAATTTTGTTTCTGAAAAAACCACCGGGTCTTTCCAATTCAAATGTTTTATATAAGTATTTTCAGTAATCGTATTTTTAATGATAAAACCGTCAAGTTCGGTTTTAGAAAATGGACCCAATTCCGTTCCGTTTTCATCAAAATAAAACCAATCTTTAATTCCGGTATTTTTTTGAAGGGAAAAAAAATCTTTTAACTCGTCGAAAGTTTCGGCGGATTTCCAATCCTTTTTTTCTTCAGTCGCTAAATTTTTTTCGGCGTCGGGATTTTCAACCTCGATTCGCCGAATCAAATGATTTTTATTAATAAACTCTTTTAGTTGTTCTATAGAATACGGACCGTATTCCTTCTCGTCGATTAACGCGTAATATAAAACAATCGAAGGGATAGATTCTTTTTCAGTTTCAGAAAATTTATTCAGCAACGGTTTCAATTCTTCCAAATCTTTCGCATAGCTCCAATTATCGTCGCCTTCCCTGCAAATGACAGTATCCTGATTTATGTGGTTTTCAAGTTCTTCAAAACTATACGGACCGTAAATGGCGTTATTATACGAAATATAATATTTATTGAGATTACTCATAACTTATAACATCCTGAAGAAATCTTCTTCCGAGATTATTTTAATTCCGAGTTCTTGAGCTTTTTTAAATTTTGAGCTTTTTGATTCCTCTTCCCCTGAAATCAGAAAATCGGTTTCATTTGAAACTGAAGATAAAACATTGCCTCCGTTTTTAAAAATTATATCGCCGAGTTCGTTTCTTTTTCTGCCGGAAGGAAGTTTGCCGGTTATGACAAAAGATTTTCCGTTCAATACCGAACGCAGGTTTAGATTTTTATTTTCTAATACGACGTTTTTATTTTTCAGGCGCTCAATCATATTGAGAACTTGATGAAGATGAAAAAATTTTATTATGGAACCGGCGATTTTCGAGCCTAAACCGTCGATTTCAAGCAGGTCTTCGAATTTGGCGCAAATTAATTCGTCTATATTTTTGAAATATTTAATTAATAATTTTGCAATCGACGGTCCGGTAAAATTTATTCCGAATCCGCTGATTTTTTTGTAAAATTCGGCGCTTTTGCTTTTTTCAATCGAATCAATAAGATTCTCGGCGCTTTTTTTTCCGAAACGTTCGAGTTCGATAAGTTGTCCGGAATTTAAATAATACAAATCGGCTATGTTTGAAACGAGTTTATTGTTCACTAAAAGTTCAATTGTTTTTTCGCCTATACATATATCTACTCCAAAAGTTTTTGAGCAATAATGTTCTATTTTTCTGATTATCTGTTCTTTACATTCGGGATTAATGCATTTATATTTTGCTTCGTCTTCGAATTTTACTACGGGACTTGAGCAGACCGGACATAGTTTAGGAAACTCGATTTTTTTTTCGGAACCGGTTCTTTCTTCAAATTTTACGCCGGCTACCGCGGGAATAATTTCTCCGGCTTTTTCGATGATAACTTTATCGTATAATTTAATGTCTTTTTCAATAATATAATCTTCGTTATGCAAAGTGGCGCGTTTTACTGTGGTTCCTGCAAGATGAACCGGCGGCTCAAAATTCGCTATCGGAGTTATTGCGCCGGTTCTGCCTACAGACATTTCAACAGAAACAATTTTTGAAACCGCTTGTTCCGGTTCAAATTTATAAGCGATAGCCCATCTTGGAAACTTGGAAGTATATCCTAATTTTTTTTGCAAGTCAAAATCGTCGACTTTGATAACCATTCCGTCGATTTCATATTCGAGTTCCCTTTTATGGTTTTCCCAGTATTTACAATATTCAATAACTTCTGAAATAGTCGGAAATTTTTTTGTATGCGGATTAACGGGAAATCCGCTTTTTTTCGCTTCCTCCAAAAATTCAAAATGAGTTTTGAAAAGATTTTTTTCCATAAATCCTGCGGAATGAATGAATATGTCGAGCTTACGCTCCGCGCAAATTTTCGGGTCGAGTTGTTTTAGCGAACCGGAAGCCGCGTTTCTCGGATTGGCAAACATTTCAATTCCCGCGGCGTCGCGTTCGGAATTAATTTTTTCGAAAACCGATTTTTTCATAAAAACTTCGCCGCGAACGTCAAACGATAAACTTGAAAAAAAGCCGTTGGCGATTTTTAAAGGCAAACTTTTTACAGTTTTTAAATTAAAGGTTACGTCGTCGCCGCGCTCGCCGTCGCCGCGCGTTATGCCTTGAAAAAATTTTCCCGATTCATAAACCGCAGACACTGCCAAACCGTCGATTTTCAACTCTACAGTAAAATTAATATTTCCTGATTTTATACTTTTTTTTAGACGGTTATGCCATTCTTTAACGTCGGTTTCAGAATACGTGTTTTCAAGGGATTTCATTTGAATTTTATGGATTGCGGTTTTAAATTCCTCAAGCATATCGTTTCCCACTCTTTGAGTAGGCGAATCAGGGGATTGAAATTCGGGATATTTTTTTTCAAGAACCGATAATTCTTTCAATAAAATATCGTATTCAAAATCCGTTATTTCGGGTTTACCCTCGGCGTAATATTTTTTATTATGATATTCGATTAAATCTCTTAATTCTTCAATTTTAATTTTTATGCTCATAATTGATATGTATTTTACTAATAATTAAAATCTTATTCAAGTTTTTTCTCTAATATTTTTCAGCGGATTTCGTTTGTATTTCTCTCTGATTTGATTATGATTGGATGTTTCATTTGCGGTTTTTGTATCTTATCAATAAATTTCTTGTATTTACGGCAAGAATATTTTTTGAACCCGGATAATGCGATAAAAAAAGTGAAGTTTTTCAAAACATTGATGTTATACCGAACCGCTGTCAAAATTATTAAACCGAAATGGTTCGGTTTAATACTAATCCGCCGTTCTAAAAATTTTTTTCATAATTTTGAAAGCGGATTAGTATTAGCTTATTAAAACTGTAATTTCATTTAGTTTTAATTTATTATATAATATCTTGAGCGACTGATTTTCTGAGTTCGGCTTCGCGATATCTTTTAATCAATATCGGCGTTAACGAGCTTATAATAATTAAGCAGAGTAATCCGGCAAATCCAAAACCATACCATATCCCGTATGGCTGTTCTGAAAAATACGCGATAATCCCGAATAACAATAAAATCAAGGAAACGCCAATCAAAATAAAATGAATACAAAATACCTGTTTTTTTGCTTTCACTTTTGGAGCCAATATTCCAGCTAATGCCCCGTATATACCGCACATCACTCCGAGTAGAGCTCCGGGTATCCACGAATATAAATTCGCGTTAAACCAAGGTTCATTCATTTTTTTGCCTCCTTATTTATTTCTTTTAAATGTTCATTATAAATTTTTTTCGCCGCCGGCGTAGATAAAAGTCCATCCGCTACCATAAGCTGAATTTTTAATCGAAACGAGTCGTCGTATTTATCCTTATCAAGAAGTTTAACTTTTGCGATTAATCTGTCTAACCGAATTCTTATGGTTGGATAGCTTATATTATATTCGTCATCCAAATTCTTGAGCGAGCAAGAACATAAAATGAATCTTTTAATAAATTGAAAATCTTCTTCATTCAATTTATATACCCACTTTGGGATATTATTATCGGTTTCCATAAATTTTAAAAAGCAAACGAGTGCGCTTCCAAAAAGTTCCACTTTTTTACTGAACAATCAGGCGAAACGGTCAGTAAAAAACAGAAAGCTGATTGTTTTAGTTTTCTAAAGAAAATATGATTTTTTTTAAATAATCTTCAACCGCGAACGCAGTTGAATTTCAAGGAACCGCAGGTGAAACCTGCGGTATTAAAAAACTTGAACATACAACCCTGAAAGGGTTGAATTTTATACTATCTTAAAATTCGACCCTTAATCAGGATCGTTTTAATATTTTTTTTACAACCGTTGATTTCATTAATGGCTATATAAAATTCGACGCTCTTTCGCATATTGGAAGCGGAGTTATCGAAAGCGCTATAAAATATATTTGTAATAAACGATTAAAAAATAACTGCGCCTGTTGGTTAATAGAATCTGTAAGAGGTTTATTGAAATTGCGGATTATTTGGTTTAACAATTATTTTGATGATTTTTGGAAGTTCATGTCTAATAAATTGAAGAAACAATATCAACTCAAAATTGCCTGAATTTATTGCGGCAAATTCAAAATATCGGGAATCTTTGCAGGGGATCTGTGGTTTTATTGAAGCAGTCATGCTCAAACAAAAACTGTTCAAAATGTAAATCTGGCGTAAAACATCCGCAATTTTATTTGACTCAAAGCAAGAATTCTAAATCTAAACTTACTTTTGTCGGCAATAAAAATGAAAAATTAGTTCGCGAATGGACGGAAAATCACAAAAAACTTAAACAACTTATTGACGATTTATCAGACGTCAATCTCGTTTTGCTTAAATCCGGAGCTTTTAACAACGCGAACTACTTTATTATTTAGCGCTGTTAATTTTTTAATTGAATTTTATAATCATTTATTTTAATATCTTATTTTATGAGCGCGGTAAAACCAAAAAAAAATATCTATTGTAATTGCGGCGGCAAAGGTTATTTCTGGAATCAAGATTCAAAAACCGCTGTAATCTGCAAATGCGTCGAAAAAAAATGCGTTTGTTCAAACGACAATAACAACCTTTATTTTGACGACAAATCTCAAGTTTTCAAACAATGTTTCTGCAAACAGTTTAGAACTAAAATTAATAAAATAAATAAAATTTTCAAAACCGCCGATTTACCCGAAAACTATCGGGGAAAATTTATCGGCGATTTTAATATGCAGGATAAAAAGAATATACCTATTCAAGAGTCTCAGGAATTATTGAATGTCATTGAAGATATTATAATAAATTATCCCGATGTAAATAAAAGACGCGGTCTTTTGTTATGGAGCCAAACTACAGGCAACGGCAAAACGTTATCCGCTTCTATCATTATGAATACTTTAATCCTTGATTTCTGCGCAACCGCGAAATTTGTAAAGCTATCTTCCGACTATTTCGGAAGATTAAAAAGTTCTTATTCCAAAGAAACGGAATCTGAAATCGATATCATAAAAAATTTGATTGGTTACGACTTGCTTGTTATAGACGATTTCGGCACTCAACGAGGCACAGATTGGGAAATTGAAAAATTATACGAACTCATCGACGGCAGAAACAATTATCACAAAACCACTATAATAACTTCAAACAATAACCTCGAAAATATTGATAAACTCGCGGAAACCGACAGAATATTATCGCGATTAATCGAAATGTGCGTTATCTATAAAGTTAAAACTCCTAATTTTCGACAAAATTTTTTAATAAAAAAATAATTATGAAGACGCTTACAAAACCTTTGTCGCGGTATTGTATTTTTTTTAATGAAAAAATTTACGACGTTAAAAAATGTTATTTATGCGATAAATACGAAAATAAAAATGAAGAACCCGAGTCAGAAGCCGAGTCTATTGATAATTTCGGATCTCCTAATATGAAAGGACATATTAAGTTTAATTCCTGCAATTTCTCCCAATCGTTAAATTGCGACGAAATCGCCGGCAAACCTGTCGAATCATTTAGTTCATTAAAAAAAGTTTCCTTCATAACTAAAAAATATATTAACAATCTTACAGGAAATTCTCACGTTGCTAAAACAATTATTCTAAAAAATTGGCACGATATTGCCGGTAAAATATTTCAAGATTCCGTGATTCCTGAAAAATTATCTAAAGGAGTTCTTATCCTGAAATCAAGTTCCCCGGCTGTAACTCAAAGTTTTCTGTTCGTAAAATCTGAAATTATAAAAAAAATAAATTCGGCTCTTAACCAAAATCTTGTTAAAAAAATTAAAGTTGTTCAATAAAAAATTATGACGCTAAATTCTGATGAAACCGCATCTAATATTAACAATAAAATAAATAATATTCCTAAACGGAAAAAAAAAATCAAAAAAAAACCGTTTAAAGTAATCTGGCAAAGACTTAAAGACAGACATCCTTATGTTATAAGAACTTTCTGGATAATCATACTCGCTATTATAATAATGATTCTCATCGAAACGCTATTTTTTTACAGGAAATTATACGACCCCGATTTTTATAAAAACACCAAGAGTTCTTTAGATTTGAAATAAAATAATCTCAGGAATATTTTTATAATTTTTCTATTAGAATTATTTTTACAGAAGAAGGCCCGCGCTGCCGTTAATTGCAGTTATTTGAACCTTGTATAAACAAGGTTGGGTAAAGTGAAAGCATATAATTTTAATTTCCGCTACAAGAGCGGCATATTATTATTATATTTATGCGCTCTCTAATCCCTAAACTATTTTTAATGGCTCAAAATACTCCGCAATAGTCGCGAACAGCGCAGGTTTATTTGAATTGATTGAAATTATATTATCAAACCTTTTTTTGTCAATAATTTTTTATGATTTTAAAAGTTTTAATTTTTTTTTTGCGAAGCTATATCATCCCGACCCGAAATAATAACGCATTATCTTTTTACAAATAATTCTTATCCGAATCTTCTTTATTCTCCGGTTCTTTTATAATATTTAGTTTGTCTTCTATTGAATCAAATTTAATATTTCCTTTCTCAATAAATATTTTTATTAATATCGGAACAGGTATTGTGGTTACAATTGAAAGAAAAACTATTGAATTGAAAAAAACTTTGTCTATTATATTTAATTCCAATCCTACGGCTGCGGCGGCTAATGTTGCGGAAAGCTGAGGAACGGTCATCAATCCGGCGCAGACGCTTTTCTTGTTTGAGAATCCCGCAAGATTTAATGCCGCCCAGCCTGATATTACTTTGCTTCCTACCAAACCTGCAACTGTCAATATAACAACCATAATATTTTCCCATTTGGCGATTATTATCATTACATCTGTTTTCATTCCTATATTTAAAAATAAAAACGGTATCATTATGCCGTATCCGGCTCCCTCGATTTTTTGATGAAGAATACTGTTATTCTTGTGAAACTCTTGAGTTTTATATAATGCCATACCCGCTAAAAAAGCTCCGACTATTATATTTACTCCGATAAGTTCTCCAATAAAAATTATCAACAACGAACCGAATAAAAAAAACGTTAATCTCAAATCGTCATTCGGATGAAATCTCTTGAAAACCTGCTGACTTATTTTCGGAACAATCCAGAGAATAAAAATAATATAAAAGACAATTGATAAAAAAAATAAGATAAAAAATTGATAATTCCCGAGAATTTCAGGATTAATTTTGTCAAATATTGAAATACTTGCCGTAATTGTTTTTGATATAGAGTGTCTTTTTAATTGAACGCAAACCGCTAATAAAATCAAACTTAATAAATCTGTTATTACTGTCGACGACAGTATGGCTACGCCAAACCGCGTCTTTACAATATTTAGTTCTTTTATTATTGGAAAAACTATCCCTACCGAATGCGAAGCGAATAATGAAGCGTAAAATAATTTTCCTATAAAATCCGCGGGTTTAAAATATTCATAGACGTAATATCCGGCTAAAGCGGGTATTATAAAAGTTAAAACCGATAGTAGTAAAACCGCTTTTTTTTCTAATAATATTATCTTTAAATCGACTTCAAGCCCGGCTAAAATCATTAAGAATATTAAACCGAGCAGACCGAGAGCTTCCACAACGAAATATAATCTTTCCGTTGGAAATCCGCGCCCCATTAATTCGTTTAAAAATCTGAGCAGGTTAAATGAATCAGGTCCTATAACCATCCCTATAATCATAATTGAAATTACTGTTGGAACATAAACCTTTTTGAGAATCTGCGGAACTATCGCTATCAAACTCATAAGCACAAGAAACATTAATAAGAAGGTAAGTCCTGCCATTTTTTTTCCGATTTTTGGGCTTAATATTAAAACATGATAAAATAATTATAATTTCACATAACCAGAAGTCAAATCAGCTAAGTCATTAAAAATAAATAA
>DAINAU010000009.1:40170-44062 GCA_036733285.1 bacterium | reverse complement strand
CATGCAATATCGTCATAACTATCTCTACGCCTGATTTTTTGTATTTTTCAACATAATCAACCGGGATTCCGCGTCCATTGTCTTCTACGGACACGCTGTTGTCTTTATGTAATATTACAGTAATCTTTGTGCAATATCCCGCAAGAGATTCGTCTATTGAATTGTCCACTACTTCATAAACAAGATGATGCAATCCGCGTTCGCCTGTCGAACCTATATACATCCCCGGTCTTTTTCTTACGGCTTCCAATCCCTCGAGAACCTTTATGTTATCCGCCGCCGTATAATGTTTGCTGTCTGCGCTCATAATTTTTTAAAACCTCTTTCTTTTTATAAAAAACGCTTGAAAAATATCTTATAGTATATTATAAATTATACTTGTTTTATAAAATAAAACAAATCAATTTTTTATTATATTTAAATAAATTATGGCGTTCAAAACTGCAATTATTAAATCAAATTACGGCAATTGTAAAAATGATTTTATGCGCGCTCTCGAATTTATCGGAGGCATGGAATCTTTTGTAAAACCCGATGAAAAAATACTTATTAAACCGAATTTTTTAAGAGCCGGAAAAATCGGAGATGCAATCACAACGCATCCGGAAATAATTAAAGCCGTCTGCTTGGCTGTAAAAAACGCAGGCGGCATTCCAATAATCGGCGATAGTCCGGGAAAGGGAACCGTTGAAAAACTTATCGCCGCCTCAGGTTTATCCGAATTCATAAAACAATACAATTTTAAAATCGCAGATTGCAATACTCCGGTTGTAAAAAAAAAAATTATCGGGAATAGGGAAATCAAATTTACGGTTTTTAAAGGTTTTGACGAATGCGATAAAATTTTTTCGCTTGCAAAACTAAAAACACACGGTCAAATGTTTTATACGGGCGCCGTAAAAAATTTGTTTGGATTAATTCCTGGAGCTCTTAAACCGGAACTTCATTTTAAATTTTCCGACCCTTATAAATTCGCGGAAATGATTGTTGATTTATATGAATTCGCGGAACCTTCGCTCTCAATAATAGACGGCATTACCGCAATGGAAGGTAACGGCCCCGGCGCGGGCGTTCCTAAAAATCTGAATTGCCTTATAGTAAGCGAAAACGCGGCGGCGGCTGATATTTGCGCATTGCGAATTATCAATGAAACTCCCCAATATTCTCCTATAATCGACGTTTGCGTAAAACGCAAAATTGCTCCAAAAAATATTAAAGACATTGAATTATTCGGAGATAACATCGAAGACTTTGTCGATAAAAAATTTAAAAAAATCTCCAATCCAATGAAAATGACCGCCTTTCTTCCGGTTAATTTTTTTGACGGTTTGTTGAAATTCGCCGTATTATCGCGTCCCGTTGTCAATCAAAAAATATGCGTCAAATGCAAAGCTTGCGTTGATATTTGTCATTCTAAAGCCGTATCGCTTGAAAATAACAGAATATTGTTCGATTATAAAAAATGCATCCGGTGTTATTGCTGTCAGGAAATTTGTCCTGTCGGAGCAATAACCGTTTTTAAACCTATTCTTTTGAGAAACCTTGATTTTATTATAAAACATCTATGAACACAAGAGTTTTTACCGCTGAAA
Source organism: bacterium (assembly GCA_036733285.1). Lineage (GTDB taxonomy): Bacteria > JAGOBX01 > JAGOBX01 > JAGOBX01 > JAGOBX01 > JAGOBX01. Next base: position 42,470 of record DAINAU010000009.1, on the reverse strand, counting down.
ATTTATCGCTGAAACATAATATTCTTTTGGACGAATCTGAATCTCATTATTTTCTTAAAGTAATGCGCTCCAATATCGGCGAAACAGTCGAACTGTTTTCCGATGAAAATTTTGCGAGCGCTAAATTTACCGGATTAAAAAACAAACTCCCCGAACTCGAAATCCTTAACATAAAACCTTATTACGAAACGTTTCCGAAAATATCAGTTTTTCAATGCTTTCCAGAATCTGCAAAATCAGAGCTTGCCGTTCAAAAACTCACCGAACTCGGAATTGACGAAATTATTTTTTTAGAATCCGAAAACTCAATAACAATTTCTTCTAATAAAAAATTAAAATTAATAAAAGTTTTAAGAGAGGCGGTAAGACAATCAAAACGATATTCTATCCCGGTTTTAAAATTCGACCGGCTCAATAATTTTATAAACTCTATCTCTAAAAATTGCGAAAGCCCGCAAGATACAAAAAATATTATTCTCGAACCGACCGGAAAAAAGTTAAGTAATCTGTTTGAATATTCAAGTTTTAAACAAATTAATTTAATTGTAGGACCTGAAAAAGGGTTTTCCGCTTCCGAATTAAATTCCTTCAGTTTGTCCGGCGGCGATTTAATAAAAATCAATAATAATATTTTACGAACCGAAACCGCCGTAATATCCGCCGCTTCAATATTCGGTCTTCTAAAATCCGAAACATTTTAATATTACTTCTACATCAACAAGCCGGTTAGTATTTTATCAATAAATTTCTTGCATTTACGGCAAGAATATTTTTTGAAGCGCTTTGAAACCTCTATTAATTAAACATGGATAATTAATTAAATGTAAATTAAAGTAGCGATTCCAATTGGAATCGCTTAAGCGGTTTCTTTGAAACCGCCTTTTTCTAAAACATATAAGCTCGCTTGTTAAAACTTCTAAAAATCCGAAAACTTTTTGGGATTTTTATGAGATTTTGAAAAATTGCTTAGAGGAAGTATTTTATAATGTTTTCACAATTTTTCAAAATCCTAACGCATTTTTCTAGTTAAACCCGAATAATGCAATAAAAAAAGTGAAGTTTTTCAAAACATATATACACGCTTGTTAAAACTTCTAAAAACCTGAAAACTGACAAGTAAAAATTAATTCTATTGAAAAAGCGCTCAAAATCAATGTTTTTCCTTACTTCCAGCGCTTTTTCAAAAATCTAATGCAGTTTTCAGGTTAAAGTGTCTTAGCGTTTTTTTAATCTTCAAATTTTAAAAAGTTAAATTTAATTAATTATAAAGTTAGCGATTTAAAAAAATGAAACCGCCTGTCTGATTATGATCATGCGCGGGCGGGTGGACTAACGCTAACGGACGCAGACTATATTGTAATATTAATTTCGCATAAATTCACCTAAGTTCCCTGTAATAAAATATAACAGGGAATAAAAGTGAGTGGATGTGAAAAAATCAAAATTTATTTTTCAATACTTAACTCTCATTATATTTTTCGGAACTATTAACAAACCATATGAATGTTATTTTAATAAACTTACGCTCCGTCCCTGTTCGCGGTCTTATAATATGACGATCCCTGATTGCCGTCGCGTAAATCAATCCAATCAATATAAAAAGAAGTAAAAACCGTTATAGCCGGCGAATATTGAACATTTGTATTTGTAGCAGCAGGTATGTCATTTGTCCAATTTAACGGATAAGAATATATTGCGGAACAATATAGAATAATTCGAAAAATTATTATAACAGAAATAGAAATTGAAAACAATTTTCGAAATCTCATAAATACTCCCATATTTTAATGATTTTTTTAAGCAACGGCTTTTATTATTTTGAATAGTTATTTATTAGGAATTCTTTTTCTGCAGAACCTATAATGCCATCGCCGTCAATATCATATTGAGGCATTAATTGTCCATAATATTTTTTAATAAACGCGGCGTCTTTAACATTTATTGAACCGTCGTTCACAAAATCTCCGGCTATCAAAAATATTGTATCAATATTTACATTTGAAAAAATATATTTAATAACTTGCTGAGCTTTATAAGATAATTTTGAATAAGCGATAGTATAAGTATCGGTATAACTAACAATAAAAGAATAAAAACCGGATGAATTAGTATAAACAGTTTGAGTTTCTATTCCATTATAAATTTTCACTAAAACATCAGAATCAACTGTGGTTCCCTGTCTATCTACAAAACCTGATACAAGATATGTAAGGTTATAATTTATAAATATCGTATCCCACGCAGATTCGATTCCGTTTGTATCCAATGAAACCGCGATTGTATTTCCGTCTAACGCAAGA
>DAINAU010000009.1:0-40070 GCA_036733285.1 bacterium | reverse complement strand
CTACCGTCGTATCTGCCGGAGTAACAGAATCCGCAGGATAATCAAATACGATTATTGCAGGCGGAGGCGTTGTTGAAGTAATTGCCACAGAATCAAAATTTGAAATTACAGAAACAGGACCGGTATTTTCATCCGCAGATTTAACGCTCATTGAAGGAATTACCATTTGGAAAGTTTCACCGTTAACCGCGATTGCGCTTGTTTTAACAAGAATCAGAAAACTATTTCCCGTATCCGATTGCGAGAAAGAATAATTTAAAGAATTATTAACCCAAGCGCTTCCTGATAAATTCAATAAACCCGCAAAAATATCGGTACCCGCTTCATATTCTCCTATATTATTTTTATCTTCATATAAAGAAACATATTCGATTGAAACGGGATTTATATTCCCGATATTTTCAATTCCAAACATAACAAGCGTATCTCCGCCTGCAGCCGTATCTCCCATAATAAAAACAGAACCTGCTACAAACGTATCTCCGGCGTAAACCGTATCAACGAAAACGTCTTCCGCTTTTATAATTGAAACAGTATCAATTTCCGAACCCAGCCACCAGTGAGACAAATGCTGAACCGGCAAAGACAATTCATAATTAGCCGTAGAAATCTGATAACCGGAATATGGAGCCGCGCCATTATTTAAATCAGCCGCTTCATACCAAACAGAATCCGAGGTATTCAAATAATAAAATTTCAGCAAACCATTATTCGTTGAAATATTTTTTGCGGAATAATTAAATTTAATTACAGGGCTATCCGAATAAAAATTAATTCCAGCCGCAGAAAACGCCGAATCATACATATCAACCTGAAGCAAAGCGTTGGTTCCATAAGACGCTCTAATTACATTAGAATAATTTGTAGTTGATACAAAACCCGCATCAGGAGATTTCAAAAGCATATAACCGCCGGTATCAACCGGATCAACCACAATATTCCAACTGTCAAAACAATTTTCATTTCCGACAGTTACGCTTAATACGTCAACTTTATTTAATCCAATTATGTAAGAACTATCCGTCCCAATTAAACCGTAAATATTCAATTCAAAATATGTGTCAGCCCATACTGGACACAAATAATCCACAGACGAATAATTGACGATTATCGAATCAGACGCGGTTCCGTTAGCTCCGGTCAATACGGCGGTAACGATTGTCCCGATTCCGGTTAAAGAAGCCGTTCCGGAAAAATTTCCATTATTTGATAATAAAACAAAAGAACTTTGAGAAATTCCGCCAACAATAATTTCAACCGTATCGCCGGACATCGTCATAAAAGTTGTTCCTGAAATTATTATTATTTCTTCGATAGTATCGCTATTATCCAACGGATGAACAATATATATTACAGACTGTTGAAGAGTAAAGCTTCTTGAATCCGAAACTGAAGCGTCTGATATATTCCCGACGTTATCGACCAGTCTAACGCGCCAGTAATATTTTGAGCCGGTCAATACAGGAAGCTCGTAACTCAATCCCGAATAAACGGCGGCGCTGTCATAAATATCAAAAGAACTTGAAGCAGACCATTCCAATCTATAATATTGAGTTCCGGATTTATCGTCTTCAACCGGATTCCATACCAGCGCCGGCGAATTATCAAGAACAGTAGAATCATTTTCAGGCGAAACCAAAACTACGGCAGGAGCGTAAGTATCGGCTTTGAATACTATTGAAGCGGTATCAGAATTAAGTTGAGCGTTTGAAACTTTTATTTCCAGATTAGTATCGGATTGACCCGATATATTGTTAAATAATAAAATCCAAGAGTCAAGTCCGTTTGAATCTGTTACTACGCCATTGCCGAATATATCAGAACCTGTAATTTCAAATTTCTGCGATACGGATTGCCAATCAATATTAAATTGAACAAAATTAGATTGGTTTCCATTAAAATATATAGTATTAGAAACAGTCGAAGAATCCGCGATAACTACAGGGTTTCCGGAAAAATAAATAAACGCCGACGAACTTAAAAGCTGAACGCCGGTAATAACTGGAGTATCTTCGGCATACGAAACATAAGTAGTGTCAAATCCGGCGGCAGAACTCCAGTATCCGCTGTCGTCGCTAACAGAAATCGAGAACATATACGTATCATTATTTAAAACGCCGTTGACAATATAAGAATTTAACGAATCCAAAATAGTATCGCTGACTATTTCCGAATCGTTATACGACCATATTTCAATATCGTCGATAAAAACCCCTTCGCCGTCAGAAGCAAGATTCGAATCAAGAATATATCTGAATCTTATATATGCCGGACTTCCCTGATAGCTCGAAATATCAATAATTTCAAACGGTTCGGTTAATGGTTTTGGCGCATATCCTTTCAATACGTTCCAGTCGGAACCATTATCGCTGATTTCAATAATCGGGCTGTCGTTTCCAACAATATCTCCGTAAATCCAATATTTTATAAACGCTTTTTCAGAAGCCGGAATAATAACGGGGTTTATTAAAGTCAGACTTTTTACAATATCAAGACCGCCGCCTGAAGCAAACGAATAATTTCCCTGATATTTATAAGCGTTTGATAAACTAAATCCGGAATTAGCCCATTTAGATAATCCGTTTTCAGCTTTATCTGAAAATAATAATTTTGCTCCGTTGTATTTTTCAATTTTATAATTGCCTATTCCATTGGCGTCTTCAGCGTCGTTCCATTGAATAATAATTTGAGAATCAATTGTAACATCATTAAGAGCAATCATATTTAAATTGAACGGATTGCCCGAATTATCTTCCGAAAAACTCTGGTAATATCTTAAAAACTCAGACCATTTGCTTTCCTGTCCAAATTTTATAGTTTTTGGATAAACCGGATTATAATTTAAAGATAAATAAATCGCCATACCTCTATGGTTATCCATTATCCCGACGTCGTTTTGACCCTTAGTGTCGAATACAACATTATTAAACGCGGTTCTCAAACCGGTTATAGAATTTTCAAGAGCGCTGTTTCCGCTACCTTTGAACGATTCAAAAAACGTTCTTAAATCAATTCCGGTATTTTCAGAACTTACAAAATCATCGCTATCGTCCATTCCGCCCGATACGTCGTCGTCAACCATATTTTCTCTTATGTCTGCGATATTTTGCCAATTTCCTGAATTACCCCAATTTATCAATTCTTCGCAAAAAACGTCGATAGCCGACTTCATTGAGCTTATATTTCCGGTTCTATAAGCCGCAAGAATAAAGGGCTCGCCAGAAGAATTATTGCTTAAATAAAACTTAGAAATAAAAACTTTAGACAGCGTTTCGGCAGTATGAGTATTTACGTTTGCCTTTAAATCCGAAAGAATAGTATGATACGGAAGCCCTTTTTGAGGTATAGTCCTTTGAGAAGCTATAATATTATAAGCGTAATCTTTTAATTCATACGCAGGTTCCATCATGCCCGCAAAAGACATATCAAACCCAATAATATCAAATTTTCTGCCGACTTTTTCAAGCGCCAAACGAACGTCCGTCATTTTCATTCCGCTGCAAGTTGTAGAGTCTGTTAAATCCGTTATCAATGATCTTGAAGTAGTAGTTTTATTTCTATCAGGCGAACGCCAACCGGAACTTCCGTCGCTGTTATGATTCCATAAAATTAAAACATAACTGTCAGCCGGATATTTGGAAATCGACCAATTAATAAAATTGACAAGTTCCTGACTATCCGCCATGTTAACTTCTCTGCCGCCGCCGTGTCCGTCTTCCCAGTCGGAAACAGCATTAGCTTCAGTCATTGACAATCCGGTCGTCACATAGAATCTGTGAGTCGTCGACCAATCGTCGAATCTTACGCTAAATCCTGGAATTCTATCAAGCTGAACAACGATGTTGACATTATTATCCGAACCTGAATTATTTATCAAATCATATCCCATATCTTCTTCAGATGCGTCCCATTCAGCCGCATTATCCGCGTTCATATAAACCATAACAGTCCATTTTTTTCCATAGCTCAAAGTTAAAGCGTTCGGATTTGAAACGGTTTCAACCGGTCCGGAATCCGATATTACATAACTGCAGGAATATGACGGAATGCTTCCTATAAACGTCTGACCCGCGCCTATCGTATTATTCACGTCAACCGTAACAATACAATTAACTGAACCGGAAAGCGTATAAATTATAGTTCCATACGTGTCCCACCTGTCAACATTCCATTGCAGGATTGAAAGCAAAGTATCCTCGTTATCCCAAGTATAATTTTCGTTTGAATCAAGCCATAGCTTCATTGTGTCAAAATTTGATTCGTTTGCGGTTCCAATATTTGTAATTGTAAATTTCTGTAAAGTGTCGCCCGATTCCGCTCCATTTATTTTAAACGCCATAACCGTTGAATTTTCGTTTCCGGCAACAAGTTTTCCTTCTGTTATTTCTATTAAATCAACGGTTAAATGTTTTATATAGTCATATCCAATAGTATCGAAATCTATTCCGTTAACGCTTTCAAGATAAACGCTTATGCTGTCCGACAAACCGTTAAGCCGGACAGTTCCGGACCAAACGCCGTTTACCGAAGATAATACGCTTTCAGAATAATAAATTCCATTAACATATATTTTTACCGTATCGCCGGAAACCGTATTTAAAGTCGTTCCGGAAACCGTTATTATATTTAAAATCGTATCGCCGTTTTCTTCCGGAATTTTAATTTCAATATCTACCGCTGAAATCTGATATGATACTGAAATAGTATCATAAGCGGTTCTACCGAATTTATCTATCAATTCGGCAATAATGTATTCGCCGGAGCCGGTTATATAAGCGGAACACGACCAATTAGAATTCAAACCCGAAGCAAGCATAACATTTGATTGAAGAACATAACCGGAACCGCTATCAACGTATATATTAACTGAATCTCCGGCGTTTGAATTTAAAGAAGTTCCAGAAACAGTTATAGTATGAAGGAAAGACGAATATCCGTCCGCGGGAATATTTATTTTTACCGAGATTGTATCCAAATAATTCACAAGCATATAATCGTCAAAAATTATCTGTCCGGTATCGCTTAACAGATTTGCGCTAATTACATTTTGTCCCCGAATCAAATCTAAAACTTCAATACTGAAAACCAGCGTGTCCGGATTTAAAATCAGAGTATCGTAAAAATCTCCGTTCAAATAAAATAAAATAGTATCGTATAGAGAAGTATGCGCGGACGTTCCGATAACAGTTATAGAAGAAACCAACGTATCCGCGGCAACCGAATTATTTGCAGGATAAGTTAAAAATATCACAGCCGCGGGACTGCTTAAATAATTTACCGCAATAGTATCCCAATCCGCAAGCGCGCCGGTATCCAGATAAGCCCCGATAAAATTTTCATTTATATTCAAAACGACCGAACAACTGAAAGAATTTAAATTCGACGATTCAAGAATTATAGTATCGCATTCAATGCCATTCGCATAAATCCTAACAGTATCGCCAGCTTGCGCTCCGCTTATAGTTCCGCTAACTGAAATTGTTTCAGACGAAGAATTATAAGCTGTTCCTGAATCCGTAGGCGACGTAAAAGCGATAATAGCCGGAGCCGCGCCGCTTAAAGAAGATATAACAGTTACGGAATCAAATCCTGACAGGACGGATACCGGACCGTTATTTTCTTCTGTTGATTTTACAAACAAAGAAGGAATTATCATTTGGAAAGTATCGCCGGATTCCGCGCCTGTTTTAGTTTTAACCGCTACAATAAAATTTGTTCCAGTATCGTTTTTAGAAAACGAATATTCCAAAGAATTATTTACCCATCCGCTTCCCGACAAACTTAACAGACCCGCAAAAACATCGGTTCCGGTTTCCAAAACTCCAAGCGTATTTTTATCTTCAAATAAAGAAACGTGTTCGATTGAATCGGGAGATAAATCGCCTGTATTCTCGATTCCGAACATTGTCAAAGTGTCTCCGCCTGCCGCCGTATCTCCCATAATAAAAACAGAACCCGCTACAAACGTATCTCCGGCGTTAACCGTATTCGATAAATTATCCGCGCCTTTTACAACCGAGATCGTATCAGTAATCGAACCAAGCCACCAGTGAGACAAATGCTGAACCGACAAAGACAATTCGGAACTATCCGTAAAAACCTGATAATTTGAATTTGGCGCAGCTCCATTTTCTAAATCCGTAGCTTCATACCATACAGAATCCGAAGGATTCAAATAATAAAATCTTAAAAAGCCATAATTAGTGGAAACGTTTCTTGAAGAATAATTTACCGTAATAACCGGACTGTCCGCGTAATAATTTACGTTTGCCGGAATAAAAGCCGAATCGAACATATCAGCTTGAAGCAAAGCGTCAATACCATAAGACGGTTTTAATACATTAGAATAATCGGTTGAAGAAACAAAGGCAAAATCGGGGGATTTCAAACGAAGATATCCGCCGGTATCAACCGGATTAACGCGAATCGTCCAGCTGTCCAATCCGGTCTGACTTGAAACTATTGCGGTTAAAACATCGACTTTGTTTAATCCTACAAGATATTCGTTGTTTGTTCCGATAATATTCTCTACGTTTAACTGATAAAAAGTGTCCGCCCAATCAGGACAAGTAATATCTGCGGATATTCCAAAACTTCCGTTTATATTGCGCGTCGAATTTCCTTCTCCGCAATAATGAACTCCGCTTGCGCCGGCGTATCCGCCCGTATCGGAATTAGCGTTAAACGCAGTAATACTTAAAAGGAAAGTATCGCTTTGTTCCATGCCGGAAGAAAAATTTATTACCAATAATAAACTCGCCGCTCCGCCGTAAAACATTTCAATTGAATTTGCAGGATAATCGCCGCCGTTTAAAATACTATCGCCGTTTGCATCCACAAAAATCCTCATTAAAACGCTGTCGGCAATATCGGGCGACGAATATGAAACTATTTGAGAATCAATACTGATAAGCGCGTTGGTATTGCCGTTGTTGACTAATTGAAAACTAATAATCTTGGTGTCATTAACAGAGCATACCGCATCGGTTTGGCTAAAATACAGCGTATTTCCATAGACCGGAGAAACAACCGTATTTCCGTTATTCGTAAAATTATAAACTACTCCGGCAGAACCGGACATACTATAATAAACCGCCAATTCTCCCGGAGTATCGACGTTTTCGTTAAAATTAAAATTCCCCCACATTATATACGAACCGGCGCTGATACCGTTCGCGTATAATCCGGAACCAAAAACAATCAGCGAATAAAACATTATCGCCGCAAAGAATTTTAATTTTTTAAATCTAAACGTCATATTATATTTTAAAATAAAAAAAATTCTAACCTCTCGAAAAAATAAATTCAGCATTTTGTCGAGAGATATATTTTATCAAAACTTGGCTCTTCACGATAAAGCCGTGAAGAGCCAAAAACTCAAATCAATTATTGTTCTTATCTTACTATTACTTGATACTGTAATCTTCCGCTATCAGCGTCCTGCTGAGTTCCGTCAACGGTTCCAAGCGTATCGGTTCCTTCGCTGTCGTCTTGAGCCAACACCGGATTTCCAAGCGTCCATCTTATTCTATTATCGGTAGCTGTAGCAGACGAATGCCATGAACTTCCGTCGTCGGAAAATTCTACTGTCAAAGTGCTTGTCGAATTATTTGTGTCAGGCGCGCACATCGCCGCAGTAGCCGTATCCAAATCTGTGTTAGCCGGAATAAAAGCCACTATTGAAACCGCTTCGGCAGAACCGGTTCCATCGTTGTCATAGACAATATCGAAAGTAAGAACAGAGCCCGGAACCACTAACGCCGGATTTCCATCGTAATCAGTTAATCCGGTATTATCTACCGCAACTGATTTTGCAACATAAATCTGAGCCGTCTGAGCCGATACTGTTGCAGACAATAAAATAGTATCGTCTCCGTCGCCTGCGTATGCTATAGAATTCGCGCCTATATATCCGGCGGCGTCTCCGCCAAGTCCGCCGTTTGCAGCCGCTTTAACTTCAAACGTCATCGAATCGTCGTTATCTAACCCGGTTTTAAAATAGACCGCGACATTAAACTGTTCGCTCGCGTCTTCAGCAAGCAAAGACGAATAAGTTATTTCAGAAGTTTTAGCCGCGTTCCAGATTGAAACTATAATCGAATCCGCGCCCATTCCGAAATAATTAAAATTCTGAGTTGAAAAAAGCATACTGTCGGCAGCGTTTCCTTTGTTGGTTATAGTGAGTAAATACCATAAAGTATCTCCCGGACTTACAACCTGCGGAGAATATGACAAAGGCAAAGTGTTTCCATAAACATTTGCGACTTGCGAAGAAACAAACGACGCCGGAGTAGCATAAATGTCGGCTCCGCCGCTGATTGCCTTGTAGGTTACAACTAAATCTCCGGGCGTATCAGCTATATTCGCCGTATTCCCGTCCCAGCCCGCCTGTATCAATGTTCCGCCCGCGGTTCCATTGGCATGAGCTTCGGTCAAACACGAAACTACAAAAACAAAACATACGAACGCTAAAACCATTACCTTGCCAAAATTCTTCATTTTAAAAACCCCCTAAAAAAATTTTATAAATTATTGTTAATAATTTCCACTTCAAACAATTGAACAAAATTCCAATTGTTGTGTTTGCAATAAAAACCGCTGTTCTGCGGAATCCATAATCTCGCGTATCTCGCGTTTTTATTTATCTCTATTTCGTTCACAAACATCGGGTCGCCTGTTTCGGATTGAGCGGACGCTCCTTTTGACGCGTCAATCTTCGTCGCGGCAATATCCCATTTTTTTTTATCTGAACTTAATAAAATCATATAATCTTTACTATACGCGAGACCTCGCCAATAAACTTTAATTTTTTCAATATTAATATTATTTTCCAAATCGATTATAACGCTCTGGTTTTCATTTTTTATATTTCCGGAAGTAGCCATACCCGTAAAATAATTCAACCTGCCATCCGTAATTCTTTCAATAATCGGCGGTTCATTCTTAATATATTTTTCTTCCGGATTAACCGTAAAAGTCCCTTCTGTTTTTTTATTCAATCCGATATTTTTTTCTTTTGTTAGTAAGATTCCGGTTTCAGTGAATTTCGATTTTTTTTCATTGTATATATTCAAAGTATACTCATATTCTTTATGCGGTTTAAGATTGCTGATTTCAATATTTATATTATCCAAATATTTGCCGCCGGAAATATTTGTATCGTTTATAATCATTTCATACATAACCGGAACATTGGTTTTTAAATTAAAATACGCTTTATCCGATTCCGTAATTAATTTCAAATCCTTAATTTCGGGATTTTCTACGCCTAAAACTTTAAAACTATTAATCTCCGACGATTTATTAAAATTCTTGTTATAATATTCGATTTTAAAATAATATTTTTTACCTTCCGCCAAATTCAGAATTTCAAATTTATGTTTTTTAGCGGCGTCGGTTTGTAAAAGCATACTCGAAAGTTTATTTTCTTTTTCGCCGTAAAGCAATCTCGAATAACAATTTGTGTCGGCTGTAAAAATAATTACGGCGCTGTCAAACGAAACGTAATTTTCTATCGCCGTCTGCTCCGCATTCAAATCGGCGGCAACAAAAAAAATTAAAAAAATAAAAATACTTTTTCTCATCTCATATAAATTCTATTTAATTATTTCAAAGTTTTAAGGAACATAAACCTTAAACCTCAATCTGCCCGTTTGAGCCGGATACATCCGCCCTATGTTCGCGGTAATATTATTAGCAAGACTTACATTATAATCAATTTCATCTCCGTCGGCGGAATCGGTTTTAGTTGCATAACCCGAACCGTCAGAAATATCAGTGTCTAACTCAATACTTCCGTTTATATATTCTATGTTTTCAGGCAGATAATGATTTATGATAATATTTTCGGCGTAAGCCGAACTCGAATCTGTAAATTCAATCGTGAACAATAAAATACCGCCGGGTATAACATCCGACTGATTTCCATCGTATCCGGTTCCGGTATCAAATAAAACGCAACTTATAATAACATCTATAGACGGAGATACTGCTGAAAACGAATATGAATTTATCAATTCAGTTTCAGGAGCCGGATATTCGTCTTCGGAATCTATTCCCTGAACCGGAATATACGCTTGAAAAGTTTCGCCTTGAACCGCAGAGTCCGCAACATCAACGGTTAAAACAAAATTTGCGCCTGACATAAGATAATAATTAACTGCATTATTTTCCCATAAACTTTTTCCGCCGTTCCAATATAAATTTGCAATATACTCATCGCCGGAATTATAAGTGAAATTCGTATCCGAGTCAAGCCATAATTTCACGGCGTTTATATGCGAATAATTCATATTTCCTTTGTTGCCGACGCTTACTGTAACGAGAGTATCTCCGTTATCCATGTAAGTGTCGCCCATAACATAAAACGAAATTACAGGAACATTAGCGGCATTCTTTGCGGCTGTTTCTGCGTTTATATCGGAATTTTTAATTACTGTCAGCGTATCCGTCAGCGATCCAAGCCACCAGTGCGAAAGATGTTTCACTTTAAGTTTAAGGATTTTGGACGCGGTATTCAATTCATAGTTCTGACCGTATCCCGGGGCGTTTATATTGCCTCCGGCTTCATACCATTTAGAATCCGCAGGATTTAACCAAAAAAATCTCAATCTATGTTCTGCTGTTGTTATTCCAACGTTTGTATAATCAAATTCAATTACAGGACTGTCGTCAAGCGAATTGGAAATATTAGCGCCTAACGAATTAAACACTTCTATGCTCAATCCGCGATTAATCCCGTATGCGTATTTTCCTATAGCCGACGTGTCTGTCGAATTCATAAAACTTTCTGAAATTCCGGAAACTACCACCGAACATCCCGACGCGGGCAAATCTATTTCGGCAGTCCATTTATTATTTTCAAAATCCGGAATCTCCAAAATTAAGGTATCTACATTATTGGTATTAAGTTCAAATACAGAAGCCGGAGTTAAAGTATCCGCTATATACTGATAAACCGAATCCGCCGAATCCGGAATCGAATCTACGGAATTGCTTGTCAGTGCCGCTATAATCAAAGTGTCGATTTTAGATGTTAAATTAAAAAGATTACTCGTAAAATCGTTATATCCTTGTTTTTTCAATGAAACATAATACTGACCCGGCGAAACAAAATCAAATCTGAATCTGCCGGACTCGTCCGTATAACTCGCGGATGTATCATTCAACGTATTATTTACAAGATAAACCGCGACGCCCGTATCATTATCATTATCTTCCAAATCAATTCTTCCGGCTACGGAAGAGCTATCAAAATAATTTATTATTTTCGCCATAATATTTTTTCTTGCGTTAATATCGTTTATACATTCAAACGCAAAAGTGAACATAACAAGTTTGCTCAAATTTTTGGAGGTTTCAAGATAAGGATATTCATCGTCTCCCTCTATCCCGAAGCCGCCGGTAAAATCCGCGCCTGCAGCCCATCCGGTGGAAGGATATTTCAAAGTTACTTTGCCGCCGTATAAAGAATTAATTGAACTGATATTCAATCTGTCCGGAGTTTTAATCATATACGCCGCGGAACCGGCTACCGATGAAGCGTCGTCGGTATAAATGGCAAAATCAGATATTCCGTTTAATATTCCGGTAGATAAGCATGATAAATCAAATCTATATGAATCAGTATATCCAAAACTCGATTTCAAATATTTCCCGTAAAATTCCGAATCAAGAATCTTCAATTCGGCGCCAATCTCATTGCCTGAAATAAAAAGATTTCCGCCGTTATCGAGAAATTCCTTGATTTTATCTATCTCTACGCTTGACAATGAAATTCCGTAGACTGTTGAATCGTTTCCGCAAGACCAAACAACCGTCCTGTAATCATTTAAGTTGACGCTGCCGTCCGTAATTCCGGTCGACAGAACGCAGTCAAAAGATTTGTTTGCTCCGTCCGACAAAGAACCCACAAATTTAGCTATGTAATCATGCGGAAATACGCTGAAATCATCTTCAACCAAAACAATGTCAGGCGAACCTGAAACCGTTTTTAAACCGAGCGTCATTGAAAACGCAGGACTCGGCGTGTCAACGCTGTTATAAGATTTTATTTTAAAATAATATTTTGTATTATTCAAAACATCTTTGATATTTAAAGTCGTAGCGGGAGAATAAACCGTATATTTAGCGATATATGAAAAATTATCCGTGCAACTGTATATCTCGTATTTATAAGCTTTTGCGTCATTCTGCCAACCGATATCTATCGAAGTGTCGGACGGATTATTTTTAACATAATAAATCACAGGAGTATCAGGAATCGCAATTAATTGTAAAACAATAGTAATTTCTTTACTGTCCGACATTCCGTCCGAATCAGTAACAAAAACTATCAACGTATCTGTTCCAGCCAAACTTGCGGGATTAACCTGAATATAATCGTTTGAAGATTCCACTGCATTAATGCTATTGAATAAAACTACTGAAGCTCCGGAAAGCGACCACGTCAATCCTGAAGAAGTATCTTTATTATCGCTTGCAGTTAATAATATCTGAAAGGGATTGTCAGGAATGCCGTTATACGAAGACGCTATCGTGATTTTTGGACTTGTATCCGTTTCCGGAACCGGAAAAAATCCAAGAACCTTTGACATAACCGTATTTCTTGATGATGAAGTTTTTATTGTCTCAAACGGAAATGAAAAATAAACGATTGCCCCTTCCTGACTGCCGGAAGGAAACATTCCTTTAAAAGATACGCCGCCGCCGTTATTTGAGGAATATTGACAAATTGTATCTCCGCCGGAATAAGCGTAAATCACATCGGGATATCTTGCGTCGTATGCTCCGCCGTCGTTCACGAGTCCGTTATCCTCGTCAAGATCAAAACTTACGCCGGCTAATATTTTGCCTGTAATTCCGGTTAAACTTACGTCGTTTCCAGCGTCGTCGGCTTTATAATCCGCTTTCAAATAATTATTCAAAAAAGATACTCCCAATCCTTTTGATTCAAGATCGTATCCTATTTCCTGACCTGAAATAAAAAGATTTCCGCCTGCTTGAAGATAAGTTTGTATCTTAGATTGTTCAGATGAATTAAGCGACGCGTCTCCTCCGGTCGAAGAACCGCGTCCGGTAAACCACACAGCCGCCCAGTAATCGCCTAAATTCACGGTATCGTTCAAAACAGCTTCTACCGAACACACGTCAAAATAATATCCCGCGTTTGCCATAGCCGGAGCGTAGTATTTCACTATATTGTGAGTCCCATAACGAAGTTCGTCGTCAACCAGAATTATTTCAGATTGAGCCGAAGTAGCGTTCGGTCGTATAGCGTAATCTTTTGAATACAATCCTTCTCTGCCTACGCTATCCGCATAAGTCGCGTTTATATAGTATAAAGTTCCGCCGGTCAATCCGGTTAATGTAGTTTGTCCGCTTGAAGCCGAAACATTAGCTTTCAAATTATAAGATTCTCCGTCCGTTCCTATATAAATCTTAATATTCTGAACATTTGACGAAGACGGTTTTTTCCATTTTAAAATAACGTCGGAACCCGTAGTATTAAATATTCCGATTAAAACCGGCGAGTCTATCTCAATAATATTATTATACCTGCGCGGAAGATAATTCGATAAATCGCTTGCCGAATAATTCCGGCTCATAACTCTCCAATACGTTCCCATTGCTTCTATAAAACTGTAAGTTCCGTTTTCTTCTTTTTTATGAAACATTCTGACGTGACTGCCCGCGTAATTTACTATATCGCCGGTTTGCATATTGTCAAAACCCGATAATTGTGCCGATATATTAGGCAAAGTCGAGGTTCCTTCTTTTGAAGATCTGCGCCAGCATCTTGATACAAATCCCGAACAATCAACGCCTACGCAATAGTCGTCTCCCCAAGATACGTCGCTCGTATAACACGAACCCGCGTATTTTCCGGCGGCTACTTGAGTTAAATATGTTTCTATTGAAGTAAATCCGCCCCATTTATAAGGAACAGAAGTTTTTGCGCCGAGCGTTATCCAAGCCGGAGTTTTTATTATATGACCTCCGACCGGCACTTCGCCGTCTGATATGTTTGACGATATGGCAGTCCATTGTAAATCACGGTATGCTTCGGCAATTACAAGCGCTTCGCTTCTCGTTACGTTAGACGCGGATGTAGTCGGTCTCTGAATGCTTCTACCAGATTCTACCTCGCCTGATTGGCTTCCGTCTTCGTCGAATCCTTCCGGCTCTTTAAGCAAATTATCGTTAAAATGAACCGGATTATCAGTATAATCCGCAGGATAATCGAGATACGTTCTCGCTCTTCTTCCCGTAGAATTTATTCTCGTTAATTTCGCTAAAGTTATTCCATTTGGTTTGCTTATCAAATGATAAATATTCCCTTCGGAATCAACTTGAAACGGCTTTTCAATATACGAATAATAAACAGGCGGAACATTAACTGAGAATAATCCGTTGCCTTCTTGAGAATAAACTTTTATGTTTCGTATAACGTTATTATCTCCGGCGTCTTCTTCAACAACCGCATAATAAGTATTTTCAATTGATTCAGCCAAAAAAATAAAAGTCATAAGATTTTTTGCGTCAAACGAAATATTCGTTTCATTCAATATTAAGCCTTGTTCGGATAAACGATGAATAATTCCGTTTTCTCTGTTTTCGCAAATCGTCTTGAATATATTATTTGAATAATTATCGAATATGCCTTGAATAAAATTTGAAGTCTGATTTTCCACCGGAATTTCATATATTCCGTCTTTTATCAAATACATCCATTGACTTGAGGTGGATACGTAAAGTTTTGAACCCTTTAATATTAATCCGTTGACAAGTTGAATTTTACTGGAAACCGGTATTTTATCGATAAACCCGCCGGTCAAAATCGAATATTGAAAAATCTCATTGTCAATATTTAAAACATACGCGCAGTTTTCAGTTTCGTCAATTATAAAATTTATAAAAGTTTCAGTTGGAAGTATTATTGGCAGAGCGGTTAAAATTCCTTCGGTTTCATTAAATATTTTAAATTTTCGGTTTATGGAATCAAGAATATAAATTTTATTGGAAGGCGATATATAATAGGCGGCTGGTCCGTAATTTTTATCAAAAGATTGATTGAAACCGACGTTTGTATCGCTTTCTCCCCAAGAGCTTGAAAATACTTCCGAGAAAGTAAAATTTATACCTGCAAAAATAGGGCTGCTTAAGTATAATGTCAATAACGATAAAGCGCAAATTAGTCTTACAATTTTTTTTAATTTTAAATTTTGCACTATAATGCTTTTTTGAAAAAAATTTTGTATTAAAAACCACGCATTTTTTCTATGTATATATTTTAATAGCAAGTATAAAAAAAACAACAATAAAAATATTTTTTTTAACATATATAAAACGTCATTAGAAGTTGACATAAATTTTATTAATAATATAATTAAAAAAATGAATGCAGATATAGTTTTTATAGATCCATGCAGCGTTGATTTAAGAGCTAATAATGGAATAGCGTATTTAATTTCATCATTAAAGAAGAACGGATTAAATTCTCGGGTTTTTGATTTGAACGCTTTTAATATCAGCGAGGTTTTTTTAATATATCAACTTATTGAATTAAATCCTAAATTTACAGGCATTTCAATAAAAAGCGCGGTTGCCGGCAGAAGTATCGAGTTGATAAAAAAAATTAATCAAAAAATAAACACAACATTCATTGTTGGCGGTCCGCATATAACAATAGACGGGGAGTCGTTTATCAAACAAACCGGTTTAAAAAATATTTTCGGACTGCAATACGAATCAGAAAAATCTCTGCCAAAATTATTATCTGCCGGCATATGTAATTCCAGCTTTTTAAAAAATATTCCGGGATTGATTTATTTTGATGAAAATAATATTATGACAAACAAACCTAATTTCATTGAAAATATTGATGAAATTGATTTTCCGGATTATTCGTTTATTTATCCGCGATTTTCAAATGAAAGTCCGTATCAGCTCATTACAAGTCGGGGATGTCCCTATCCCTGCATATTTTGCTGTACTCCGTTGTTATCCGGAAAAAGAATAAGATTCAGAACGCCTGAAAACGTTGTGGAAGAGATTGATAGGGCTATTAAAGATTATAATATTTCTTCTATTGAAATACAGGACGATAATTTTACCTTTGATATTGAAAGAGCCGAAAATATCTGCCGTTTATTATTAAAAAGAAAAATTAAAATCCCGTGGAACTGCGCAAGCGGAGTTCGTTCGGATAGACTTACGGACAATTTAGTCAGATTGATGAAGGAATCGGGATGCTTTTCGATTTCGGTTGGAATCGAATCGGCAAATCCTAATGTTTTAAATATCAATAAAAAAAGCGAATCTCTTTACGCAATCGAAACAGCTATAGATTTAATAAAAAAATATGATATCCGGTGTTATGGTTTTTTTATAATCGGTTTGCCCGGTTCCTCGTTTAAAACCGAACTTGAATCCCTGCAGTTTTTGAAAAATTCAAAACTTGACGATGGTTTATTTAATATTGCGGTTCCGTATCCTGCAACGGTTTTGCACGATTATTTGATTGAAAATAAATATATGATTTCAAATTTCATAAACAGCAAACATTTTGGCAATGATTTGAATTTTAATTTCGAATATCCCGATTTTTCCGCGAAGGAAATGAAACTCGCTTATTTTTTTATAGAATATATTAGAAAAAATACGCTCTCTTTTGATTTGCTTACAGCTCTTCAAATCGAACAATTTTTTTCAAATCATAAATTTAACAAGGTTTTAATAATTGGCATTAATAGTCTCCCAAATCTTTTATTCAGTTTATTGAAATTAAATTCAAATGTCCAAATCGATTTGATTATTAACCGTAAATCGGAAAACGACAAATTTATTGATAAAAAAATATTTAACAATATTTTTTATATAAGTTTTGATTGTTACGAGATGAGAGAAGAAATAAGAAAAATTTTTTTTGAAAAATATTCATTAATAATATTTATTGACTGCGGCGAGTTAAAATACCGGTTTTTATATAAAATATTAACTAATATCTCGAATACAAACGGCTTAAAAATTCCATTTATAAAAAAAACAGAAAAAAATAAAATAAAAAAAAAGAAAATTATTTATAGATTCCCGGATTCCACAAAGAAATATTATTGGACTGCTCACATTACTATGAAATGCAATTATAATTGCGGATATTGCATACAAAAATATAATCTGAAACAATACGGATTAAAAAATTTTTCTTTTACGGAAGAGTTGTCCGGCGATAAATGGATTCGTTTTTTTGAAAGCATAGAGCCGAAAGACAGAATGCTGCAGGTAATCGAAGGCGGAGAACCATCGCTGCACCCTGACTTTTTAGAAATTGTTTTAAACATATCTGATTGCAAAAGACTTTGCATTAATACAAATTTAAGTTTTGACGTCGCGCAATTAATATCAAAAGCTCATAAACGAAAAAGTAAAATTGAAATATGGACGTCGTTTCAACCGGATTTTGCAGATGAAAAAGAGTATATCGAAAAATGCCTTGAATTAAAAAAAATAAATTTCCTCGAAGACATATCAATAGACGTTCCGGCCGGCGAATTAATTTCAATAAATTTTCCTAAATACAAAAAAACAATAGAAGAATATAAATCGATATTTGAATATTACGGATTAAAACTAAGGCTTCAAGAAACAAAAGGAGAATTCCACGGTAAAATCAACCGAATAGAAGACGGGCATTGTTTTGGAAAAAAAGAGACTTCAACGGTTAAGTGTATTGCCGGATTTGTCTCTATAGCTCCGAACGGCAATATATTCAATTGTAATTCTAAAGTTTTTTCAGGTTATAAAAGAAATTATGGAAACATTCAAAATCCAGAATCAATCACTTTTCCTGAAAGCTGGGATAATTGCGAGTGTTATGGAAAATGCGATCCTTGTATGGGAAACGATTGGATAACCATATTAAAAGATTAATCTCTAAGCCGAATTTCATCGGAAAAGGATAGACGTATAATTTTCTCATAATCCTTTTCCGTAAATTCGGCTTTATATAATATAATAATCGAAAATCGTTTCACGATTTTCTCGACTTTTTTAAAAGGTGAAGATTGAAAAAAACGCTAAGACGCTATAATTTATATAGGTTTTAAAGCGTTTCAAAAAATATTCTTGCCGTAAATGCAAGAAATTTATTGATAAGATACTATTATTACAAAAAGAATTTAAAGCTTTATGAATATTAAGTCTAATAAATTTGTTTGCATATCAATAATAATTATATCAATAATAATTTTCTCGTATTTTTCAGCGAAAGGGTTGGGTTTAAATTCATTTTGGGACGACGAAGCCAGAACCGCTATCGAATCCATAACTTTATTAAATACAGGAAAAATTTCCGGCTGGAACGGAAGAAATTTTATAGGAATTAGAGACGGAGCTTTACTGAGAGACGATTTTACGTTAAACTATCCTCCCGTTCAATTTTATATAACAGCCGCAGCCTTTGATTTTTTTGGAATTAATGAATTTAACGGCAGGATATTTTTTGTCGTATTTGGAATATTGTCCTACATTTATTTATTAAAACTAACGATTAAAATATCCGGACTTAAAACCGCTTCCATAATTCCAACAGCGGCAATTTCTATTCTTACGATTTCTTATTATTTATATATAAGACAATGCCGATACTATTCGCCCGCGATATTTTTTACGATAGCCGCCTATTATCATTTTAACAATTATTTTTCAAGATGTTCAAATAAGGATTTATGGTCCGCTTTTATTTTTTCCGAATTGTTATTCTTTACCCATTATTTGAATTTTGTCTGTTTAATAGCGGCATTTGTTTTTATTTTTCCATTTTATAATAACAGTATTTGTCTATTAAAAAAAAATATTAAAAAAATTTTGTTTATAATTCTTATTTTTTCCGTTCCGGTATTTTATCATGCTCTCAAATACAAAATCTGGCTTAGACCGGATATTCCTTCGGATACTTTTATATTTACAAAAGTTTCAATTCTTTTCATTATGACTATCCGCGACGTCAATAATCTTAATTTTTTTTCGATTCCGGTTTTTTTAGTCGGCGCTTATTTTATTTTATTACGGAGAAATTTTATAAATAAATTCATTCGATTATTTGTATTTGTTTTAATATATATAATTTTAAATTCGATTTTATCGCCCCAACCGGTTATTGCCGCCGAATATTCGGATATTAGATACCTTTCTCCTCTGATACCGTTTTTTATTTTATTAAACGCGCTTATATTTATTGAACTAATTAATATTTCTAATAATAAAACGATTATATATTTTTTTATTTTTATGATTTTCTTTAATAACCGCTCTTTGCTTGTCGCAGGTAAAAATAATGGAGACGCTTTTTTTTCAGACTATCTGTATGAAATTTTCAACGATTATGAAACGGGTTATGAAGCGGCAGTTAAATATTTACAACAAATACCCGGTTCAAATATTGAACTAATGGTTAAACCCGAATTGCATTGTTATCCTTTAATGTTTAAACTAAACGATAAAATTTTGTTTTCCGGACAAGTGGAAGAAATGCCGCGGCTTGATATTTCAAAAATTCCCAATTTCAGAAAATCTGTTTTTATAAAAGATTCCTATCCCGACAAAATTTTACTTTTCGGAAGAGAAAATATCTGCGATACTATTCAGCATAATAATATAGAATATTTTCTTGAAACGATTATTCCGGTCGCTTTTGGCGACGATGTAAGACCAGAATTATTTTGGCATTCGTTCAGAAAAACCGTTAATATAGATATTCAAAAAAATGGAATCTACGTATATTCAACGCGAAAACCGGATTAATCATATCAAAAATATTCTTGACAAATAATCTATTTATTTTATTTTGAATCAATATGATTTTTTCAAAATTATTGTTTTTAAAACAATTAATAAAATATAAAATTTTCAACATACAAAAACCTTTATACGCTTATTGGTTTATAACAGACAGATGCAATTTAAAATGCTCTCACTGTTTCGGTTTATTTCATACGAATTCACATAAAGATTTATCAGAATCCGAAACCGATATTCTTCTTAAAGAAATAATTTCGAGCGGAATTAAAAGAATAACGCTGCTTGGAGGCGAACCGCTGCTGAATCCGTATATAGATAAAATAACTGAAACATTATATAAAAATAACATTTCTATATTGATATTAACGAATGGAACATATATCGAACGGCATAAAAATATTATTGACAAAATTGACGAATTCGGTTTGAGTTTAGACGGTTGCGAAACCACTCACAATAAAATAAGAGGAAAAGACAATTTCAAAGAAGTCATGAACTCTATAGATTTCATAAAAAAATACGGCAAAAAAATTGTAATAACGTATACATTATTAAAATCAAATTTAAATGATATAGACTATATTCTGAATTTAGTAAAAGAAAAAAATATCTATATAACTTTTAATATTGCTCACGGCAGAATCAACGAGTATAAAAATATAATCGTTCAAAAAGCTGAAAATAACGAATATAAAAAAGCTTTACAAAAGATTATTGAATACAAACAAAAAAATTATCCCATATTTCGAACCTTGGCGACATTAAACAATATGTTGAACTGGACGGATTATAACCTTGATTTTTCTAACCAACCGCCGGACAAAAATTTTCCTTCTTGTCATTTTGGAAAGCTTGCCGTATGCATAAGTTCCGCAGGCAATATGTATCCTTGTTTTTTAGGGACTGACCAGTATGATTCTTTAAATATAATCGAATGCGGATTTGAAAAAGCGTTTCAACATTGTTCAAAAATTAATCGCTGCGGATATTGTCACGTCCCTTGTTTTCTGGAATATAACAAATTATTCGATTTAAACCCCGACGTTATTTTTAATATAATCCGCAAATTATTGTAATAATTTCAAATCTGATTTTTACTATAACGCGCAAAATTTTATGCGCGCGGACGGATTCAGTTCAAGATTGAAACTTTTATCTTCCAACAAATGATATGCTACTCCGGCTACCATTGCGGCGTTATCCGCGCATAAACCAATCGAAGGAAAAAAAACTTTGCGGTCTATTCTGGAAAATTCAGATTCGAAATTTTTTTTCAATGTTCGGTTAGCCGCGACTCCGCCTCCGACTATAACGTTTTGAATTCCGAATTTTTCCGAAGCTCTTAAAGTTTTATTCAGCAAAACGTCAAACGCGGATTTTTGAAAAGACGCGCATACGTCCGCAGCGTTAAAATCATTTTCATTTTTTTTTATGTAATACAAAACAGCGGTCTTTAAGCCGCTGAAACTGAAATTAAAATTATCTTCGTTTATCATAGGTTTCGGAAAATTTATTTTTTCAGGATTGCCTGTCAACGCGAGTTTTTCTATGACCGGACCGCCGGGATAAGGCAAATCAAGCATTTTCGCGGTTTTATCAAAAGATTCTCCAACCGCATCGTCGAGAGTTGTTCCGATTACGTCAAAACTATTATATTTTTCGGATTTAACTAAAAGAGTATGTCCGCCGGAAACTATCAATCCAATCACGGGATAATTAATTTCATATTCAAGATTAGCCGCGTATAAATGCGCCAGAATATGATTCACGGGTATCAAAGGTTTCTTTAAAGAATATGCTATGGCTTTAGCCGCGCTTACCCCTACAAGCAGAGCTCCGATTAGTCCCGGTTCGGACGTTACTGCGACAGCGTCGATTTTATCCAAACCGGTTCCGGAATTTTTTATTGCCGAATCAATCAGCGGAATAATAAGTTCGGCGTGTTTTCTTGCGGCTATTTCAGGAACTACGCCGCCGAATTTCGAATGAATATCGGTTTGCGAAGCCACTATTGTATTCAAAATTTTTTTTCCGTTTTCCACTATAGAAACGGAAGTTTCATCGCAGGACGTTTCAATTCCGAGAATTATCATCTTATTGTATTTCAAACCTTCCCGATTTATAAGGTTTATACGTCTTAATTTTTTTCAAATATTTAATATACTCGTCGCCAAGATTTTCGGCGATTTTACCGAGATTTTCAGCTTCGTAATATCTTTCGCATTCGGACGCTGTTCTTTCGTCGGTTACAGCCGTATATAATTTAGATTGTTTAATCTCTTTGCCTTTAAATAAAACTTCGCTGATTTTAACCTTTCCGCTTTTGCTTATCGAATAAGTATAAAAAACATTATATGGAACAAATAATTGTCTGTCCTTTTTTTTGTTATAATAATATTCTATCATTTTAACGATATTTTCGCCTGACATTTTTATTTTATAAATGCCGCCTTCAAACGGAAACGCTTCTATAATATCGTTGGAGCATATTTCAGGACCCGGTATTGAATTTCTAATGCTTTTAGAATTCATAAACGCCATATCCGTTTTAAAAATATCGACAAGCGCATCAACTGAAAAATTGCCGAGACTGGTTTCGCCGGTTCTTGTTTCATGCCCGAGCGGCTCTCCGGTTTTTGCGATTGTTTTAAAAAGTTCGGGCATCTTCTTCATTTCATTTTCAACAATATCTTCAATCTCTTTAACAGGTTCAACGTCTTTTGCGTATGTTGTTATGATTTTATAATCCAATTTTACTATTTTGTTATTTGTCAAATCCGCCGTAATATCCGCTTTGCCAAGATAATATCCATTGCTGTATGTTTGTATTACCGGAATAGGAAGATTCTTATCAATCTCTTCGATTAAAGTATGCGAATGTCCGCCGACTATCAAATCCACTTCCGATTTTTCAGTCAATTCTTCTGATAGTTTAATATCGTCGTCAATTCCAAGATGCGATAAAACAACCGTTAAATCTACTTCCGAATCTTTTTGTTTTGCTATTTTTTTAACTATCTCAAGCGGGTTCTTAATTTTAACGTTGAAATCGTCTTCCGCGTATTTTTTTCCGGATACCGGATAAAGTCCAATCACGAGAATTTTAACTTTATTTTTAGTTTCAATAACGCAATACTCAGGAACTAACGATTTGCCTGATTCCGCGTCAAAAAGATTCGCCGATACTATGGGAAACTTTATTTTAGTTAGCAGATATTCAAGATGTTCCCTTCCGTAATCAAATTCATGATTGCCTAACGTGGCCGCGTCCGGAGAAAAAATATTAAAAATATCTATAAGCGATTCGGCTTTCGTAGCTTCTTCAAGCGGAGTTTTCTGAATCATATCTCCCGCGAACAAAACAACAGAATTAATATTTTCATTTCGCAATTTTTTTAAATATCCGCCCAATACTCCGGCGCCGCCTAATTCCGGCATATCCGCCGCGTCTGTCTTGCGAGTTTTTCTTAATGCCGCATGAAAATCGTTGAAATGTATTAAAGACAAATCTGCAGTGATTATTTCCGCGGTTTTTTTAGATTCCTGAAGATTAACGGTTTCAACCGGCTTCTCGGCTTTTGAACAAGACAAAAACGCGATAAATAAAACGCATAAAAACGTAATATTGATTAAAATGAACTTTTTAATTTTTCGCATAGCGTATTTCTCCTTTTAAAACAAAAAATTTTCAGCCGTAAAACAATAGTATTTCGGTTATAAAAAAAAATCAACTTTAATAAATCGATATATAAGCCTGATAAACCGGAAAAACTATTAATCTTATGAAAAATATTTTTGCTAAATTTGCATGAATATTTTTCATAAGACGCTAAACCCGCGTCGGATATTTCATAATCAAAGAGCGTTGAAAACATATTCATACATATTGACGAATTCGCCGGTTGTTTGAATTAAAACAAAAGATTCGGCATATAATATTTCTTCAGAATTATTTTTTGGTTTGCTCAAATAAGCGGCTCTGTAAGAATTCAATCCTTTGACTATATTAACGTAATCTTTATTAATCAATTGCGAAGCGTATAGTTTAAGAAGATTGATTTTTGTCTCGATATGTTTTGTAATATCAATTATAATGTTGGGCTGATGCGGCGACCAAATCTCATACATCAAAATTTTAAATTCCAAATCCGAACGGTTTTTTAAAATAAAATAGAGTTCTTCCGAAATCTTAAAATGCTCCGGATGATTGTCTATAAAATTCGGGAGTATGACCGCTTCCGGTTTTAATTTTTCAATAAGTTCTTTCAAAGTCTTCCGGTAATAACTCGAGTTCACTAAATAATCGGTTCCCAAAACTTTATTTACCCGTTTCAATTCTTCAATCCTGATCGTTTGGGCATTTGACGAATATAATAAAAATATTTTTTTCTTTTGTTCCAGCATTCTCAGAATCAATCCGCCGCATCCGATTATTTCGTCGTCCGGATGCGGAACAAGAATTAAAATATTATCTCCCGAAATCGATTCGAGTTCAACCGGATTCGGAGAAATGTTGGAATAGTATCTTTTCAGCAGCCTGATTTTTTTCAACGCTATGATATCGTCTAAAAATTTTTTAATTAATAATTTCATATAAATTCAACTGCGTCTTGATTTTGGAAATATAATAGGATTTTATATAATTCAATTTAAAAACGCCGTAACTTTTCAGAATATTCCCCCCCTCTAAAATCAGATGAGTAGCTCCGGCGCTTTTTAAATATTGTTCGGACATATTATAAGACGGAAGACTTTTTATATTGTTATTCAAGCATAACTGGGGAGCAAACCATCCCGCAAGCAAATTTTCTTTTGCGAGAACATTTTCAATATCCCTGCTCGCAGATTTCATATCAAAAGTTATATCTTTATAATGAAGATTATAAATCTGATAAGAAGCCGCGAATAAAAAAATTGAAATCAGCGAGTAAAACAAAACATAATCAAAATATTTTATGAATTTCAACGCGGCGCATAAAATAATAACCGCCGCCGCTATATACGACATTGCGACAAACAAATCTTTTGAAAAGTATTTAACGGCATAATGTCTGTCGAGTATCGAGCGGTTATAAACCCAGATATAATAATATGCGGCAAAATAAACTGCCGGCGCCAAAATAATTTTTCTTTTTTTTAAAACCGGCATTTTTTTTATGAATTCAAAAAAGAATCCGAAGAATTTTGCGGCAAAAAAAATCATAGGCGGCAGAAAATACAGATAATATCTTAACGGATTATAATTAAATAACGATTGCTGGGCAATTACGCAAATCAGCCATAAAACCATTATTAAATCCGAAAAATCGAGTTTCTTTTTCTCAAAAAGAAAGTAATAAATATATGCGGCGGCCGCGGCGGATATTACCGGAATCCGCGCGAAGAAATTTGAGTGGAGTATATTTATTAAATTTTTCAGAGGATTGACGAAATCGTTCGGAGCTTTATTGAACAGGGTATAATTCAATATGGAAATATCGTAAAATTCGCTTGCGGCAAAATAGTATGCGAGCAGCGCTATAACCGCAATAAGATATATAAAACAAAATATGTAATACTTTAATAGTTTGATTCTGTGAGTGAACGCCAGAATCGATAAGAAAATAATTATCGCCGGAAAAATAAACAGCGAACTCGTTTTAGTTAATACGGCTAATCCCGCGAAAACCGCGGAGATTACCGCGCTGATTATATTTAGCCGTTTTGCAAAATAAGCCGAAATAATCAAAAAAAACAGCGATATATTTTCAAGATACGCTATTCTTGATACCGCGACGCTTACAAAATTTAAGGAAGTCAAAAACAAAATAAAAAATTTGAAATTCTTGGATTTATTGTAGTATGTCAAAATCAGCATAGATAAAAGAGAAAAAATAACCGCCATCAAATTTAACGAATAAAATGAAAGCCCCATAATCTTAGTCCAGCCGTAGACGATATAATGATACGCCGGAAACAACAATCTATTATCCCAGTCGCCGGTTATTATTTTTCCTGACGTTATCCAGCTTTTTACGTTTGACGCGTAATAGCCTATGTCGGTATACGCTCCAAAACTCCAAGAAATATAAATCGGGTCCGCGGTTATATACGTTATTCTCAATAAAAAATAAAAAATCAGCAGTCCGAAAAAATATACGGTTTTGGATGTTATTGTAAAATGCGCTTGACGCATTAAATCTTTAAACGAATGTCTGACCCTTAAATATTTGTAATCCATAAATAAAGCGATAAGCCGTCCTTAAACGAAACGCATAAGCCGCATTCGCGGAAAAGCTATAATCTTATCAAAAATATTCTTGCTGAAATTGCAAGAATATTTTTGATAAGACACTAAACTATAAATATTTTATTTCATTCTAAAAAACATTTATTAAAAGGTCAATTGAAAAAATAAAAATATTAACAAATTACAATTGACTTTTAAAGAGAATATTATAAAATTACGCAATATTCAATATTTTTCAGTTGACTTTTGTTTAACGGTTATAATAAACCTTCAAAACGGTTTTAAAATAAAACGTTTTAAAGATTATCAAAAATATTTCTGAAATACTTTTTAAATTTAATTAATTTATAAATTTTGCATTAAGATGACTATCATAAACAACGTAAAAGGCGTAAAAGATATTTTCGGTTCCGATGTTTTTTGGTTTAGAAAAATCGAAGGATTATTTATGGAAATATCCCAAAAATACGGATATTCCGAGATACGCACTCCCATACTTGAATATACCGAATTGTTCTGCCGAGGCATAGGGGAATTTACCGATATTGTCGAGAAAGAAATGTTCACGCTGACCGATAGCAAAGGTAAAAAATTCAGTTTAAGGCCGGAAAACACAGCCGGCGCAGTCAGAGCGTTTATTCAAAACGGTTTTTTCAACAAACCCGGAATAAAAAAATATTTCTATGCCGGTCCTATGTTCAGACACGAAAGACCTCAAGCCGGGAGGCTTAGGCAATTTCATCAAATCGGATGCGAATGTTTAGGTTCCGACTCGCCAATGCTCGACGCGGAAACCATTCAATACGCGGTAGAATTAATTTCCGGATTGGGAATAAAAAACTTTAATTTGCAAATATCTTCCGTCGGCTGTCCTGAATGCAGAAAAGAATATAACATAAAATTGATAGAATATTTAAATTCCCAAAAAACAGGTTTGTGCGGGATATGCAATCAGAGAATTGAAAAAAATCCATTGAGAGTTTTGGATTGCAAAGAGGAAAAATGTCAGGATATAATAAATTCGGCTCCTAAAATTGCGGAAAATCTTTGTTCTGTATGCGCGGGTAACTTTAACGATCTTAAAGACATTTTAAAATCAAACGGCATAGATTTCACCGTGAATAAGCGTCTCGTGCGCGGGCTTGATTATTATACAAAAACAGTTTTTGAAATTGTTTCCGGCGGGTTGGGCGCGCAAAACGCGATTCTTGCCGGAGGCAGATATAATAATCTTGTAAATCAGCTCGGCGGTCCCGATACGCCGGCAATCGGCTGGGCTGCCGGCGTAGAACGGCTTGTTATAATTTTATCCGCTTCGGAAACTTCCGATACAAAACCTAATCAAGAGCCCTTTATTTTTCTCGCTTATGACGAAACCGTTAAAAATGACATATTCGGCATATTAAACCGGTTGAGAGTTAATAGTATTCCGGCGTTGATTGATTATGAATGCAAAAGTTTCAAATCCCAGTTTCGTCTCGCGAACAAACTCGGTTGCAAATACGTTTTAATATTAGGCGGAAATGAAATGACCGCCGGAATAATAAAACTTAAAAATTTTGAAGACGGTTCGGAAACTGAAATAAAACTTTCGGAATTGACAGATAAATTAAAACCAATAATATCTTAATAAATTTTAAATGGTGAAAACAATATGAAAAGAACTCATTACTGCGCCGGATTATCGGTAAAAAATCTCGGCGAAAAAATTTGCGTTTGCGGATGGACCCAAAGACGCAGAGACCACGGCGGTCTTATTTTTATCGACTTGCGCGACAGAACCGGAATTCTGCAAGTCGTTTTCAATCCCGAATACTCCGCCGAAGCTCACGCTTCAGCTCACACATTGCGCAGCGAATTCGTCATACTCGTCAAAGGAACGGTTATTAAAAGAAGCCCTGAAACGGTTAATCCGAAGATGACAACCGGCGAAATAGAAATCGCGGTTAGCGAACTCGAAATATTAAACTCAAGCAAAACTCCGCCTTTTATGCTCGAAGACGACGTTAAAATAAACGAAGACTTGCGTTTAAAATACAGGTATCTGGATTTACGCAGAGAATCCGTTATGCGTAAATTTATTATACGGCATAAAACCGCTATCATAGCAAGAAATTTTTTGAACGAAAAAAATTTTCTCGAGATAGAAACTCCTATGCTTACAAAAAGCACGCCTGAAGGAGCGCGCGATTATCTTGTGCCGAGCCGCGTCAATCCCGGAACTTTCTTTGCGCTTCCGCAGAGTCCGCAATTATTCAAACAATTGTTTATGGTATCTGGTTTTGACAGATATTTTCAAATCGTAAAATGTTTCAGAGACGAAGATTTGCGAGCTGACCGCCAGCCCGAATTTACTCAAATAGATATGGAACTTTCATTCGTCGAACAGGAAGACATTTTTGAAATTATCGAAGAAATGCTTCAAAAAATCTTCAAAGAAATCAAAGGCATAGATATTCAGTTGCCTATCAGAAAAATGGATTACGAAGAAGCTATGGATAAATACGGTTCGGATAAACCGGATTTACGATTTGGAATAGAATTAACAAATATTACGGATATAATTAATGAATCCGATTTTCAAATTTTAAAAAAAGTTGTCTCAGAGGGCGGAATAGTAAAAGCTATAACTATTCCGGGAGGCGCGGCTCTCTCGAGAAAGGAAATCGACGACTTGATAAGTTATACGGGAACTTTCGGCGCTAAAGGTATGGCTTGGCTTAAAGCCGCTGAAAACGGTTTGGAATCAAATATTAAAAAATTTTTTTCCGAAAATTTACTAAAAAAATTACAAGAAAGAATGAAAGCCAAACAAGGAGATTTGGTTTGTTTTGTCGGGTCTTCTTTAAAAATAGTCAATAACGCTCTCGGCAATTTAAGACTTCACATCGCAAACAAACTGAACCTCATTGATAAAGATAAATACGAATTCGTTTGGGTTTACAATTTTCCGTTATTTGAATACGATGAGCAGACAAAACGATTCTCGGCAATGCATCACCCGTTCACTTCTCCTACTGACGATACTGTTCAATTTATGGATACCGACCCTTCTAAAGTCAGGGCTAAAGCATACGATATTGTTTTAAATGGAAACGAACTTGGCGGCGGGTCCATAAGGATTCACAGAAATGAAATACAGAAAAAAATGTTTAACGCTTTAAATATTTCCGAAAAAGACGCTGAAATAAAATTCGGTTTTTTATTAAACGCTTTACAATTCGGCGCGCCTCCGCACGGCGGCATTGCTCTCGGAATGGACAGACTTATTATGCTTTTAACAGGAGCGGAATCGATTCGCGACGTTATCCCTTTTCCGAAAACTCAAAAAGCGACTTGTCTTATGACAGAAGCTCCGTCCGCAGTTGAACCCGAACAATTAAAAGAGCTGTTTTTAAAAATTACGGTTGAAACTGAAAAATAAGTTTAACGATAAAAATCTTAAAACCGATTTTTTCTTTCCGTAGGTTTTCCTGCGCTGCGCAGAAAGAAACCTTCGACGATACGAACAACCTCGCATCGACAATCCTGAAAGGATTGAAATTTACATAACCGCAGGCGAATCCTGCGCGCAGCGCAGAATTCGCCTGTGGAAAGACGCTTCTACCCTCGACTATCAACCCTGAAGGAGTTGAATTTCAAGCGATATTTTTTTAGAATTTTTTTTGAAATTCGACACTTTCAGGGTCGAGCATTTTTTTCCGTTTTTCGTTCCGTAGGTTTAAACTGCGCTTTGCGCAGTCAACCTGCGGTTATGTGAATTTCAAACCTTTCAGGTTTGTTTCCCGAATTTCATCGTTATTTCATTTTGTTTCCATAGATTTCATCTACAGTTATGTTAAATTCGACGCTTTCAGCGTCGCTGTTACATCAACATTTTTTCAATCTTTTAATCTTTCAATCCACAAATCATACAACCATTCAATCATACATTCTTACATTCTTCAACTCACAATTCGTAATTCTTAATTCGTAATTATCTTATCACCGCCGCTTTCTTAACTACCGTCTGTCCGTTTCCTTTTATCACTATGAAATATGTTCCGCTGCCTACTTTTCTGCCTCTGTCGTCGCGAGCGTCCCAGATTGCCATTCCGTAGCCGGTTATATTTGTAAGCGATGAAACTTTTCTGCCGAGTATATCAAATATTTCAATACTGCAATCTACAGTCAAACCTTTTATATGAATTCCTCCGGCATTATCTATATCCGCATTTCCAAATAATTCCGTTCCTGTCTGGGCATTGCCATCGTTAGGTCTGAACGGATTTGGAAACACAACGACATTATTCAAATCCGCCGAAGGCGGCGCTTTCTTGATACCAAACAAAGCGTAAATAGTAAAATGCTTAACCTTTAAAACCGCCTTGTTGTTTGCATAATCATAAGTTACGCTCCAGCCGTCGGTTGTAGGAACTTCTTTCCAAACAGAATCATTCGCGTTCTGTTTATAAAACGCTTTCAAAGTATTTTCATTAACAAAAACAGAATTATCCAATTTGCCGTCGTTATCCTCGTCAAAATACGGAATCTCGATTGTTACAGGTTTATCAAACGGTTTAGTTTCGCTGTAATTATAACGCAATAATTGAACGCGAATAATCGCCGCCTCAAAATCCCAACTGTTCATACTCGCAAGTTTGCTGTCTTGGGTTACAGTATCGCCTGCTTCAATAATATCAATTTTTTCAATTATCAAGGAATCATATCCGTTTGCGCTGCCGTATATCTGCTGGCGCGAATCAGCGCTTATCAAATCAAACGGAACTGTTATCTTTACATTTTTATAAACTTCCTGACCATTGATTGTTTTAACATCAGGTATAAGTTGGACTATAGTTTCAGCGCCGACAGCGCTTTTAATTTGAATAAAAGCCGTGTCCTTTGAATTATCAAATTTCTGAGTGAATTCCGCGTCAGTTTTTGACGCCGTAAATTCCATCATTATTGACGACGATGTATCAACGGTTCCGTTTTTATAAACCGTAATCAACCGCAAATCGTAAATACCCTCGCTAATATTATTTGCATTCAAATCCCATAATCCCGCCGCAATATTATCTTTAACAGTTTGAATTGAGATTCTGTCGTTAGAATAATTAATCAAATCCGCAATCTGCCAGTTTTGATTTAAAGAGTTCTTATATTCAATATAAATATAATCAATGCCGCTAATGTTCGCAGGTAAATTAACAGGTATAAGCAAAGTATTATTTACGCTTGCATTGTCGATAAAAATTTTCTTGCCGTTCAAATCGCTCGAAAATCCGGTTATTTGCGCAATTTCGCGAATTTCCGGTTTATAAGTAATTAAAGTCGCTGCCGGAGTTTCAGCCGAAGCGTTGCCTTTCGCGTCAGTAACAATTATCGACAATTTATAATCTTTGCCCAGTTCAAAATTTGACGCTGAAATATTACAAGTTTTAACCGAACTATCGTAGTTGATTGTATATACAGTATTTCCAGAGATGTCTGTTACAACTACCGAATAAATGCTGACATTGTTAAATATTGGCGCGTCCCAACTCAATTTAACGCCGCTATCGGAATTATATGACGTTTTGATATTAGAAACTTTACGCGGACCATCTGAAATTGTTACAATATAATTTACAATCGCATACGCGCCCGCCGCGTCAGTTACTCGCAGACTGATTGTTTCAACCCCTTCTTCCGCCGGAAGCCAGTCGATTTGCGAGGAAGTATCGCTAACCGCAATAATTGAACAATTATTTGGCAGCGGTAAATTTGAAGAAATAATCAATCGCGTATCATCGATATCTCCGGCAGTCTGAATAAATGAATAACTTACGCGCGAAGAAATTCGAGTATTCATCTGCGAAATAAAATAAGGAGTATCGTTGACATTCGATATTGTTATTACAAAAGGTTTTTCAGCGTAAGCCGAACTCGAATCCGTTACGCGAATAATCACAGTGTCAATCCCGAAAGTATCCGGCAATACGGCGAATGTTATTCTGTGGTATGCTCCATTGTTTGCAACAACGGCGTTCACAAGTTGCGTATCATATACGCTTATTGTCATTGCGCCAATAGTGTCATTTGCGTCGCTGTCCGAAACATTCGCAGCCGTAATGTCAATATAAAAAGGTTGACAATCTTCCAATACGATAGTATCGCTGTTTGATAAAATCAAATTCGGCGCGTCGTTGACATTTGCGACTATGATAACAAATATTTGCATTGCAGTGTCTATTCCGTCGCCGGCTAAAACTGTTACAGTATTTGCGCCTACTTGACTTGCGCTCGGAATCCAGTAAATCGCGCCGGTTTCGCTTATTGTCATTCCGAGAGGAAAGTTGCCGGTTGCCAGTTGCCAGTTGATAGGAGTTGATTGCGAACCGGTTATTATATCCATATCCGCTCCTAATGTTTGATATGAATAAGAAATACCCTGCGTTGAATTAGTCGGAGGTATTGAAATAATTACAGGCGTATCATTAACATTCAATATAGTCAGCGCAAAAACTTTTGAATCGCTTGCGCCTGCCGCGTCTGTTATTTTAAAAATTATAGTATCGACGCCAAAAGTATCGGATAACAAATAAAAACTTACAGTTTTGTTTAATCCATTTTCAGAAATAACAATTCTAACTAAATCAGTATCTTGAACGCTTAAAGAAATATTCCCTATTGTATCATTTGCGTCCGAATCTTTAATATTATCCGCTGTAAATGTAATTGTAAATACTGGCGTATCTTCCAAAACAGTCATTGCGCTAACCGGTAACAATAATTCAGGAGCGCGGTTGCGCAAAGGTATTGCCCTCAATATTTCCGAATACCAAGATTCATTTCTAAATTCTACGCCGTTGTTTGTATGCTTGTCAAACGCCGTTATTCTGTAATAATATGTGTCTGTCATTGAAATACCGGTATCGACCAAAGTCGTCAGTTGCCAGTCAACAGTCGCCAGTTTATATAAATACCAGTTGTTCGTATCGCCATTAATCAAATCGCTTTGTTTAGCGCGGAAAATATTATATCCGGCTAAACCTATTCCGCCTGCTGCGCCATTGAAGCCCGGCTGCGTCCAGTTTAATCTGATTTGACCGGCAATCGATGTATCGAATGAAATTGTAGAAACAACATTCGGCGGAATCGTATCTTTGCCTATTTCAGTATCTGCAATCGTCAATCTAAACGGCGACCACAATAATTTATCCGGATATTCAGAATAGAATAAACTTGAAATAACAGCAGAATCAGTTGTGGAAAAATAATTGTTACGAATATTTAATACTGAGTCTATTCTGTAATAGAATGCAGAATCGCTGCCGTTTGGCGTTTTTATAAAATTATTATTTTCAAATGTATTTGACGATGAATTTCCATTTATATAATAACCGCTGTAAACATTAGAATCTGCCGTATTCTGCGCCAAATAATTATTACTTGCGTCGCCCAAATAAAATCCGCATCCAACGCTCCCTTTTCC
Source organism: bacterium (assembly GCA_036733285.1). GTDB lineage: Bacteria > JAGOBX01 > JAGOBX01 > JAGOBX01 > JAGOBX01 > JAGOBX01. Next base: position 6,582 of record DAINAU010000009.1, on the reverse strand, counting down.
GCCTTTTCGTCCGTTTGAAGCCGTATTTCCGGTTATGCGATTATTATTTGACTGATCAAATTCAAATCCAAAACCAAGAGCGTTATTGCTTGTATTTCCGCTAACAATATTATTATTGGAATTATAAAATGTAAAACCGCGGCTCTGACAATTTAACGATATGTTATTTAGAACCGAATTATTATCGCTATTTTCAGCGTAGTAAAAAGTATAATTATTCAAACCATAATTATTTTGCAGAATATTATTTGTCGAATTCATTAACGAAATGATTCTGCCTTCGGTAGAAGTTCCGTAGTTATTCGTTAAAATATTTTTATGCGAGTTTTCAAGTTTATTGGCATCCGACTTTTGATTTATAAACGAACAATTTGAAACAATATTGGAATCCGAACCGTTGTTCAGATAAATTCCCGCGCCTTCCGCAAATTGAAAGCCGCAAGCGTCAAAAGCCGAATTATTAATTACAGACGAATCGGTATTTTCAAAAAATATTCCGTAATAAGCGTTTGTAATTTTCAAATTCGAAATTCGCAGATTATTCTTTCCGCTTGCATAAATTCCGTAAACGCTTGATGCAACCGTATCTCCCGCATTGATTATCGTTGAAACTGAGTCCGCGCCGATAATAGAAACATTATTGAAACTCAATACTATTGTCTCGCAGTATGTTCCTGCCGCGATGTTTATCGTATCGCCTGAAATGGCTATTGCCAATGCGCCGTTGATTGTTTTTTTAGCGTTGCCTGCGCCTGCGGAAAATCCTGCGTTTGCATCGCTGCCAGCAATTGTGTCAACATAAATATTAGCGGTTATAATTCGTCGCGGAACAGCGGAAACAATTGATGAATACATAGATTCATTAATAAATAATCTTCCTGACGAATAATGAGAATCAAACGCGGTTATCCTGTAATAATAAATTTGATGCGGAGTTACCGAATTATCAGTATAACTTGTAATATTCTGGTCGTTCACGAACGCAAGAAAATATGGCTGCCAGTTGTTTGTATCTGAATAAGCGGAACGGTAAATGTTATATCCGTTAAGTCCTGTAAGCGCGCCGCCGTTTTCATCAAGCGCCGGTTTAGTCCATGATAAAATTACGCCGCCGACGCTTGTGTCCGCGCTCAAATTTGACGTACTTGCAGGCGCGTAAATATCAGCTGTTTCCGAACCGACAGTTGTATCGGCTTCCGATAATCTGAACGGCTGCCAGATAATTTTATCGCTTGCAGAACCTTTTATAGAATTTGCGATAACCGCGCTGTCTGATATATTCCAGTAATTATATCGGAAATCAAGATAATTACCGGAGTTTGACGCGTTCCAAATATTTGAATCGGGATTAGTTGAAGATGCTTTAATATTATTATTGAAAAAGGTATCAGTTGACGATGAACTAAAAATTGCTATCTGATACAAAGTGTTTTCCTTTATATCATTCTGAGCGATAAAATTATGCAAGCCGGGCTGGATGATAATTCCTCGCTGATTATTATTGTTTATAGCGTTCCCGCGAATAGAATTAATATTAGCGGTGGCTAAATTAATACCTTCCTGCGCGTTATTACAAATAATATTTCCAATAATTTCATTGTTTGACGATGATTGTAAATGAATACCGTGTTGATTATTATATGAAAAATTATTGGAATTTATTGTATTATGACCCGAGTTATTATTCAAATATATTCCTTTTGTGTTCAATGTTGAAGTATTGTTTCTTATAATATTGTAATTAGAAGCTGAGTTAATATAAATACCATATTGGCTATTTGAATTTGCAGTATTATTTTCAATCAGATGATACGAGCACATTCCCGATAAGTATATTCCGTTCTGATTTGAATTTACAATGTTACCCGTTATTACATTATAATTTGATTTGGATAATAAAATACCGACATAATCGTTAGAAATTACTTTATTATTGGCAATTATATAAGAATCAGAACTTCCTGAGGCTGAATTGATGTAAATTCCATTGCCGTTTCCAAAGATATGGCAATTTATAATCGTATTTGAATCCGAATCGTCAATAATATAAATCCCGTATCTGCTGGAACCATTGCAATAATCTACTGTTACATTCTCAATAACCGAAGAATCGACATTGGAAAAATAAACGCCGTAATAGCATTTTGTGATATGCAGATTTTTTATTGTTAGATTAGATTTGTTTGTTGCGGTAATACCGTAATTTCCTTCGGTTGTATCGCCGTTCGGATTGATTATAGTCAAACCCGAATCCGCGCCTATAAGCGAAATATTATTCAGATTAATAACAATATTTTCCTTGTAAATTCCATTGGCGATATTTATCGTATCGCCGGAAATGGCTACTGCCAAAGCGCCGTTGATTGTTTTTTTAGCGTTGCCTGCGCCTGACGCTAATCCGGAATTTGCGTCATTGCCAAGTCCGGTATCAACATATAAATTAGCCGGATTGCGCATTGCTCTTGCAGCAAACGCCGTAGAATACCAGCTTTCATTATTATATAAAACTCCATTTGAATAATGCGAGTCAAACGCTGTAATTCTATAATAATACAATTCATTTGCGGAAACATTCGCGTCAACAAGCGTTGTTACTCCGTGAGAAACAGTTCCGATTTTCAAACTGTGCCAGTCATTCGTATCGCCGTTTGTAAGTTGACTCGAATGAGCGCGGAAAATATTATATCCCGCGATTCCGGTTCCGCCAAGCGCGCCTGTATATGACGGAGTATCCCAGCTTACCGTTATTCTGCCGAATACGCTCGTATCCGCGCTGATTGTTGATATAATATTCGGCGCAATCGTATCAGAACTTGTATTTGAAATCAAAGAAAATCTAAAAGGATACCACATTATTTTCGAGGCATAATCGCCCTGCATCTTGGATGATATTGCCGCGCTGTCAGTTGATGACCAATAATTATATCTGAAATCAAAATTCGCATTGCTTAAATTATATACGGCTTTGTCAGGACTTGCCGGCGAGGGTATCCAGTTGTTTTCATTAAATGTATCGGCAGACGATGCGCCGGTCAAATAAAAACCAAACGACTCGTTTGAATCCGAAGTATTATTAGTAAATGAATTATTTACGCTGCCTGCGATTAAATATCCATATCCCCATGTTCCAATATTGTTTGAACTTGTATTTCCGGTTAAAATGTTATTGTGAGAAGATGAGATATAAAAACCGGATTGAATATTCCTTGAACAAAAATTATTTGTCAAAATATTGTTGTTACTCGCTGTAGTAATTTGTATGCCGCTGCCGTTGTTTCCTGAACTGATATTGTTAGTCAACGTATTTCCATTTGAAGCGTCGTGAAGCCGAAAACCGTGTCCATTATTGTTTGAACTTGTATTGCCGGTTAAAATGTTATTACTTGAACTATAAAGATAAACGCCATACGATTGATTAGACGTCGTAACATTATTAGAAATTAAATTATTGTTTGACGATTCAAATTTAATACTGCTATAATTATTATTCAAATAATTATTTGAGATTGTATTGGAGCAGGAGCCGTTTATTAAATATATGCCGTAGCCGGAAGAACCGCCGCAAAAATCTATTTTCAAATTGTTGATTACTGATGAATCGACATTATTGAAATAAACAGCATAATAACATCCGGTAATTCTCAATCCGCTAATCCGTAAATTTGAAAATCCATTTGCAGTAATTCCGTAAACTCCGTTTGTATTCGAATCGCCCGGCGGGTCTATGATTGTCGCCGATGAATCCGCGCCTATTAGCGAAATATCATTTTTTGTTATAACTACCGATTCGGAATAAGTTCCTGCGGCTATATATATTTTTCCGCCTGAAGCCGCTACTGAAAGAGCTTTGTATATGGTTTTAAAAGGAGTTGCCGTGTCAATTCCGTTATTTGTATCAGCGCCTGTCAACGCATTAACATAGAATATCGAACTCGAAATTTTTACTTGCAACGACAACGAATACCAACTGATATTTTTATAATTAACGCCGTTTGCATAATGACTGTCAAACGCTGTAATCCGGTAATAATAGGTATCGGGAGCAAGCGCGGTATTATCCGTATAACTCGTAATATTGCCATTATTAACAGAACCGATATAATAAGCTTCCCAGTTATTTGTGTCTGAAAATGTAGAACGGTAGATTTTATAACCGTTCAATCCGGTCAACGTTCCGCCGTTATCGTCGAGCGTTGGTTTTGTCCATGATAAAACTACCGAGCCCGAACTTGTGTCATAACTTAAATTTGCAGGCGTAGCCGGAGCGATTGTATCCGCGCCTATTGTTATATCAATTTTTTCAAATCTGAACGGTTGCCATTGAATCTGATTTGAATATGTTCCATTAATTTTTCCGGCTAACGCGGCGCTGTCAGTTAAACCCAAATAATTATTTGTGAATGTTACCGAGGAATTAACAGAGTTAAATACTAATGAATCCGTATTAACCGCGCCAGCTATAAAATTATTATTAGTAAAAATATTGCCGCTGCCAGAACCTGAAATATTTAAGGCGTATTGAGTATTTGAATCAACTTCGTTCATCAAAAATTTTGATGAACTAACCCCAGTTAAACTTAAACCCGAACCGTTATTATTATAGATGTAATTATTATTTAAATTAAGATTTGACATAGAATTTAAACTGATTCCTGCGCCGGTATTATTCAAAACGCGGTTATTAATCAAATCAATATATCTGAAAGCAGATCCGTATATTCCGATTGCATTATATTCGCTTAAATTATTTCTTAAAACATTATAACTGACGTCAAGCTGCGAATTGCCATAAATTTTAAATCCATAATTTGTATTATATGAACTTGTGTTACTTGTTAAATTATTATATCCGGACAAAGTAAAATCATCGCCAGTAAGAGCATGGGCAAGCGTAAACCCATCCAAATTATTTGAAGATATATTCTCAGTTAAAGTATTATAATTACAATTGTTTTTTAAATAATAACCGTATGTATTATTCCGGCTGATATTTAAATTTAAATTATTATACTTACAATTAGAATTCATATAAATTCCATAATAATTATTATTCGTATAACAGTTTGATATTGTATTCGAATCAGAGCCGGAGTATAAATAAATGCCTGTCCTGTTTGAGCCATTGCATAAATCAACTGTTACATTACTAATAACTGAATTATCTACATTATTAAAATAAATACCGTAATAACAATTTGTTACCTTCAAATTTGAAATACGAATATTATTTTTCGCGGCAGCAGAAATTCCGTAAAGTCCGCTTGTAGTCGAATCGCCGACCGGGTCAATAATTGTAGTCGCGGAATCCGCGCCGATAAGCGAAATATTATTGAGGTTCAATACTATTGTTTCGCAATATGTTCCGACCGCGATATTAATCGTATCGCCTGTTATCGCTATTGCCAGCGCTCCGTTAATTGTTTTTTTAGCGCTGCCCGCGCCCGCGGCTAAACCGCTGTTTGCATCGCTGCCTTGAGCGGTATCGACATAGAGATTACCGGGATTTCTCATTGCTCTCGCTATTAATGCAGAAGAATACCAACTTTCATTATTATATAATACGCTGTTTGTATAATGCGAATCGAATGCTGTAATTTTGTAATAATACAATTCTCCCGATGATATAGTGTTATCAATCCAACTTGTTACAGTATGCGAAAGAGTCTTGACTTTTAGATTTTGCCAGTTATTAGTATCGCCGTTTGTCAGTTCGCTTGCTTTTGCGCGAAAAATATTATATCCCGCAAGACCGGTTCCGCCAAGCGCGCCGCTGCCGTAATTTGGCGCGGTCCAGTTTAATGTAATCTGCCCGACAACCGAAGTATCAGCAGTAAATGTTGTTATCGAATCAGGCGCGATTGTATCTGCTCCTACCGCAATATCAAGTTTGCCGAATCTGTAAGGCGACCATTGAATCTGATTGGGATATGTTCCTTTAATTTTTGATGATAGCAATACGCTATCGCTTGAACCCAAATAGTTATTTGTAAAATTCACAGCGGAATTTATAGTATTATATACAAATGAATCCTGATATGTTAAGCCAGCTATAAAATTATTATCAGTAAAAATATTATTGTTGCCCGCGCCGGTTATATAAACTGCGTATTGAGCATTTGAATCTACTTCATTCATTTTAAATTTTAAGGTTGAACAATTAGCCAGATAAAAACCGGACCCTCTATTATTATAAACATAATTATTATAAAAATTCGAACTGCTGAAACTTGAAAGATTAAACGCCGTATTATTATTAACAACTCTGTTATTATTAAAATTATTTGAACCGGAAGTATAAAAACTAAAACCTATATTCGTATTATTTGAACTTGTATTATTAATAAAATTTATATTGCTTAAATTCGATACGCTTACGCCATTGGTATTGTTATCAATCAGATTATCGGTTAAAACAATATAACTTGCTTCGCCGCTCGTACCGGATAAATAAAATCCTATGCCGTTATTTGAACTGGTATTTCCTGTTAAATTATTATATGCAGAAATATAAGATAACCCGCCGTATGTAATAACAAAACCATTTGTGTTATTAGAGGCGATATTATAATTTAGATTATTATA
>DAINAU010000008.1:0-46438 GCA_036733285.1 bacterium | reverse complement strand
TTTTACTTCGCGAAGTTAACCCGCGCTATATTTTATTTATCATACCATCTCCTAAATAAAAAAATATTAAATCATTAAATCATATTTTAATTTTTTATTATAATCAATCTTTTTTTTTATTTAATTATCTCGGCTTCTCTTGCCGCTTCATTTGAGGCGGTCTGCCAATTTTGGTCAAATTCAAGCGACAGGGTTTTGTTAACGCATAATTTGACCGGCGCTATGTTTGAAATTTTAAAATTAGACATATCCTTGCCCTTGATAATATCGCTTGTTAATTTTCCTATCAATTTTCCGGTTTGATAATAATCCGCGCCGTATGAAATCAATGACCCCATATCAATATGTTCCGAATTGCTTGTAATTACCGGAATTTTATTTTTTTTTACAAACGCCGCAAAAGCTATAAAACCGGAATCGATTAAATTATCGCCGGCAGTCCAAAACGCGTCTATTCCTCTATGAATAAGAGCGGATGCGGCTTCAAGAATTTGATTTGAATTTTCAATTGAAATACTCTCTATTTTAATTCCCAAAGCGGTCGCGGTTTCAACGGCTTTATTTACGCATAATACCGAATTCGGTTCCGCCGAATTATATATAATTCCGATTTTTTTTAGAACCGGATTGATTCTTTTTAATAATTTGAACGTCTCTTCAACGGGTTCAAACGTTCCGTATCCGAATAAGTGAGAAGGTCTTGAACCCGGATTATTCGTGTCGAGATTCATTCCTGAATTAAAAGGGTCGGTAACCAATCCGAAAATATGAATCAATTTCCCTGATTTGTTTGCTGTCGCCAATGACAGCATCGCGGGCGTGCTTATTGTTATTCCTATTTTAAATTTTCCGGAAACTATTTCAGACGACATTGAATTTAAAAGACTTAAATCTCCAAGCGCGTTAAATCTTTTTATTTTTATGTTCTGACCGTTAAAATAGCCGGATTCTTTAAGCCCGTCGACGATACCCGCGGCTCCATTTTCCAAAACGTGAATAGGTGAAAACTGAAGCAAAGCTATTTGGTAGAGATTTTCGGATTCATTATTGGAACATCCGGAAAACATAATGACCGAAAAAATTAAAAACAGTTTTAATGTTTTTCCCGAACCGGTTAAAAATAATTTCATAATTTAAAAAGTTGAAGAAATCGTGAAACGATTATGAAATCGTGAAACGATTATGAAATCGTGAAACGATTAAGAAATCGTGAAACGATTATGAAATCGTGAAACGATTATGAAATCGTGAAACGATTTTCGAATATTATATTAAGCCGAATTTCCGGAAAAGGATTATGAGCAAATTTTACGGTTATCCTTTTCCGATGAAATTCGGCTTAGGTTTATAATTCGCGCATATCGACGACTCTTTTGGTTTTGCCGGAAGTTCGCTCTAATGAATTCGCTTCAACAAGCGAGATTTTACAGGAAATTCCGGTTTCGCTGTGAAGTTTGCGTTCAAGATTTTTTCTGAGTATGTCTAAAGACCCTATGTCGTCGTTAAACATTTGTTCGCTTACCTCGACCTTAATTTCCATTTCGTCAAGCGCCATTTTCTCGCGTTTTAAAAATATTTGATAATGCGCTAGCATATCGTTTTCTTGAATTAAAATCTTTTCGATTTGAGAAGGGAATATTTTTATGCCTTTAATGATAATCATATCGTCGGTTCTTCCGAGAACCCGGCTCATTCGTTTAAATGTTCTTCCGCATTCGCATTTTTCTTCTATTAAAAAAGCGATGTCTCCGGTTCTATATCGTATCAAGGGGAATCCCTCTTTGGCGATAGTAGTAAAAACAAGTTCTCCAGCTTCGCCTTTTGACGCCGACTCTAATGTATTGGGATTAATTAATTCAACTATGAAATGATCTTCATTAATATGCAGCCCGTTTTTGCAGCCGCATTCGAATGAAACTCCGGGACCCATTATCTCAGTCAATCCGTAAATGTCAAAAGCTTCTATGTTCAATCCCGATTCTATTGATTCGCGGATACGTTCAGACCACGGTTCCGAACCGAAAAGACCTATTCTCAGATGTAAGTTATTCTTGTTTATTTTTAATCTTTCAAGATTTTCCGCAATATATAAAGCGTATGATGGAGAGCAAGAAAACACAGTGGTTTTGTAGTCTATCATTATGTCAATCTGTTTTTGAGTCTGACCGGTTGAAGCGGGAACAATCGACGCGCCTATTTTTTCGGCGCCGAGATGAAGTCCGAATCCTCCGGTCGTCAATCCGTAGTGAAACGATATTTGAATAAGATCGTCTTCGTTAACGCCGGCGGCGGCTAACGAACGGGCGTTGAGTTCAGCCCAATGTTTTATATCGTTTTTAGTGTATCCGACTATGATTGGTTTTCCGGTTGTTCCGGTAGACGAATGAATTTGAACTATATCTCTTAAAGGAACCGCGAACATTTTATAAGGGTAAGCGTTTTTTAAATCGTTTTTACAGGTAAAAGGAATTTTTTTTAAATCGTCGAGCGACTTTAATTTTTCAGGCAGAAAATTGAGTTTGTCAAATATGTTTTTATAATATTCGACATTATAATAAACCCGGTTCAGCGTTGATTGAAGCCGTTCAAACTGGAGAATTTGAAGTTCTTTCATATTCATAGTTTCAAATCTGGCGTTAAATATTGAATCTGCCATAATTTAATTCTCCATAAATTATTATAATGAAATAAACCTTTACGATTCGGCAAAAATGCCAAATCTTTGCAACTATTCAGATGTTTTTTTAAACCGTTAAAACGGTTAAAAAACAAAAGATTTTCTATCATTGATCCAGTTAATTGCACGGTCAATGAGAAAACATATATAATTAACCGTTTTAACGTTTTTTTATAGAATAGCAACAAATCTTTTAGACCCTTCAAAACGTTATTTATTAAAAATATATTAAATTACATTGAAATAAAAAACAAGCAAAATATAACTGCATACAATTTCTGACTGCGCCCAAACTAAAAGATTAAAATAATTTTTTCTTGACATTGTTTAAAATCTATTATTAAATATTATCGTAAACAGAAAAAATTTTCATTTTATAAGAAATAATATTTATGAAACACGCTGAAAGATTAACCGCCAATAAACTAAAAATTACTCCGCGCAGAAATGAAATCATAGAGATATTTGAAAAACAAAAAAAATATTTATCTTCCGAGGAAGTTTGGAATTTTTTAAAAAAAAAATTTAAAAAATGCGGCTTGCCCGGAGTCTACAGAAATCTTGAAAGTCTTGTGGAATGCGGTATTTTATTTAAAATAATCTGTTTTAACGACGACAAAAAGCAATACGGATTATGTTCGGTTGGAAATGAAAAACACCATCATCATCTCATTTGCATAAAATGCAAAAAAATATCGGCGTTTGAAAACTGTTCTCTAAACGATAAAAAAAAAGTGAACGGCTATTTGATTGTGAATCATTATTCTCAACTGAACGGGATATGTCCGGAATGTCAAAAAAATTTTTAATCTGATCAAACAGAAATAAATTCTATTTAATAAAGGAGATAGTTATGCGTTATTTTTTAGCGTTTATATTTTTCGCGATAAGCTTTCTTGATTCGGGTTATACAGTCGAGCCTTTAAAAAAAACTCCGGATAAGAAAATCAAAATCTACTCTACCATACAGCCGCTCGTTTTTTTTATCGAATCGGTGGCTGGAGATAAAGCCGAGGTTAAATCTATGCTGCGGCCAGGCGATAATCCTCATACTTACGAGCCGCTTCCGTCGCAATTAATGGACTTGAGTAAAACTGATTTGTATATTAAGCTTGGCAGCGGGATAGAGTTTGAGAATATCTGGATGGGAAAAATCATAAAAATAAATCGCAAAATGAAAATCATAAACGCCTGCGATAGCGTCAAATTATTAAAATCCGGCGAACTGCATAGCCATCACGATCACGGCTCTCATAACAAAGATCATCATTCCAATGAAGAGCATAATCATAAAGACGAAACAGGGGACGGCGGCGAGACTTTTTTTGATCCTCATACGTGGCTCTCGGTTTCCAATGCTATCCGGATTGTTGAAAACGTCAAAAATGCTCTATGCGAATATGATTCAACTAACAAAAAATTTTATAGAACTAACGCCCAAAAACTTATCGGCAGATTAAAACTTCTAAAATCAGAAATTGAAAATAATTTAAAAAATCTTCAAAATAGAAATTTTTTAATTTTTCATCCTTCCTTCGGATATTTTGCCGACGAATTTAATTTGATTCAAATTCCTGTAGAACTGGAGGGTAAAGAACCTGGGTCTGAACAATTAAAAAAAATTATTGATACGGCTCGAAAAGAAAAAATCAAAATTATTTTCGCTTCCCCTGCTTTTAATACTGAAAGCGCAGAATTAATTTCTAAAGAAATTGACGGAAAAGTTATTCTTATTGATCCGCTTGCAAAGGATTATATCAAAAATTTGAAATCAATTTCCGAAACGCTAAAAAGTATCGGCAGGTAACAAATGAATAACGAAAAAGTCATAGAAATTTTAGGGCTATATGTCAAATATGACGATAAAACCGTTTTGGAGAATATAAATCTCGAAGTTTATAAAAATGATTTTATCGGTATCATTGGACCCAACGGCGGCGGAAAAAGTTCGTTGCTAAAAACGATTTTAGGACTGTTGCCTATAGCGGGGGGAAAAATTAGTGTTTTCGGAAATACGCCGGAAACCGGCAGAAAATATATCGGATACGTTCCGCAGGAAAATAAATTTGATTGGAAATATCCTATAAAAGTTTTAGACGTAGTCTTATCCGGCAGATTGAAATTCAAAAAAAATTTTTATTTTTATAATAAATCAGATAAAAAAAAAGCCGAAGAAACCCTCGATAAACTCGGAATGTTAAAATTAAAAAATTGTCATATATCCGAATTATCCGGAGGACAAAAAAAAAGAGCGTTTATATGCAGAGCGTTGGTAACCGATTCTGAAATACTGATGCTGGACGAGCCCGCATCAGATCTTGACGTTCATATTGAAACAAGCGTCTACGGCATTTTGAAAGAATTAAATATGACAAAAACTATAATACTTGTTACTCACGACGTCGGCATTATTTCCGGATACGTAAAAAAAGTGTGTTGTTTGAACGGCAAACTTTTTTATCACGGCGCCGGAAAAATATCAAGCGAAATGATAAATGAAGCTTATCAATGTCCGGTTGATTTAATCGCTCACGGAATTCCGCATCGAGTATTTGGAGAGCATTAATGGAAATTTTTCAATACGAATTCATTCAAAATTCAATTATGGCGATTTTATTATTAAGCATAACCTGCGGAATAATCGGAACTTATATAGTAATACGCAGAATGGTTTTTATAAGCGACGGAATAGCTCATTCTGTTTTCGGCGGGATTGGCGCGGCTCATTATTTTGGATTCAACATATATGCCGGAGCTTTTTTATCGGGAATCATATCGTCATTTTTATTTGAATTCATTGTAAAACGTTTTAAAGAAAGAAGCGACGCGGTAATAGGAATAATACTTGCCGCGGGTATGGCGGCGGGAATTATTTTCATTTATCTTACGCCCGGTTATACAACTGATTTATTCGGTTATCTATTCGGAAACATTTTAATGGTTTCCCGAGCCGAGTTAATATTTATAGCTTTATTCAATATTCTAATAATTATTTTTGTCGTGTTATATTTTCAGATTATTAAAACTGTAGCGTTTGATTATGATTTTTCTATTATATGCGGACTTCCGGTAAAAAAAATAAATTATTGTATGATAATATTAATTACATCTTCCATAATTTTGCTTATTAAAGCGGCCGGCATAATTCTTGTTATAGCTATGTTGACGATACCTCCCAGCATAGCAAATAAAATTTTTAAAGATTTAAAAAAGATAATGATAAGCTCGATTATTCTCGGATTGATATTTGGAATTGCCGGTTTATATTTTTCGTTTAATTTTAATTTGCCCGCGGGAGCGGTTATAGTGGTTATTTCCGCGCTCACATATTTTTTTCAATTGTTGATTTGTTTCTTTTTACGCATCTGAATCCGATTCCGGTTTGAGCGGCTCCGTTTGAATTGTAGATATAATTTACCGAACATTTTTCCGCATTGTCAAAATACGAGCCGCCTTTGCATATAAAATCATTTTTAATTTTTTCGTCCGAATCGGGAAATATTTCTTTAATTCTGGTTTTAGTCCATTCTGAAACATTTCCCGCCATAAATACGGCTCCGTAAAAACTTATATCGTTATATTTTTCGCCGTTCACAGGGGATAAAACAAAACCGCTGTTTTCCAGATAAATTGTAGAATTTTTTTTGAAGTCGTTTCCCCAAGGGTAAAGATATTTTTTATTCGATTTCGGATTCCAGCCGGCGGCTTTTTCCCATTCATAGACCGTCGGCAAATCTTTATTTTTGCGTTTTGCATATGTAAGAGCTTCGCTGAAAGTAATTTGAGCGACCGGTTTATGGTCGTCTCCGGTTTTGTAATTGAATTCAGGAAATACGGATTTGAATTCGGCGTTTGTTACTTCGAACTTATCAATATAATAATCTTCAAGAAAAATTATTTTTTTTTTTTCATTTTCTCCAAATTCAAAATTTCCGGCTGGAATTAGAATCATCCCGGAGGTGTCCGAACCATTATTTTGGACTTTTTGGGTTTCTTCGGGATTTGTCTGAGTCTTTAATGTAAAATCAGATATGTCGAGTTTTTCAGAGCTAATGGTTTTAACCGGCGTAGTCTGATCGCCGTTTTTTTTTCTGCCGCTATTAATCGGAGAAATATTTTCGTAATCGGTAATTTTATTCTTTGCGTCAAAAGAATCCGCATTTGAAAGATTATTTTTAATTTCGTAATCCTGAGTTATAGTATCGGCATTTCCGGCAGTATCATTTTGAATAATTGGTTTATTTATATTTGAACCTAAAACCGAATTTTCGTTTTTAACTAAACCCGCGACTGATTGTTCTGATATTTCTTCAATTCTGCTTCCGTAATAAATCAAATATGAAGCTATAACAACGCCCGCGATAATCAGCGCTTTTTTCATTAACGAAGAATATCTCATATTTTTTTCAAGAAAGGCAGTTTGACTATTTTTATTTTCAGAAGTTTGCCTCTGACGTCTGCAAACAAATCTAAGTCTTTAGAAAGATACTCTGATTTTACATACCCTATTCCAATAGATTTGCCGAGCGTCGGCGAAAATGTTCCGCTTGTAATTTGTCCGATTACCCGCTTATCATATAATATATTGCAGTGAGCTCGCAATATTCCTTTATCCTCGGCGGCAAATCCCGATAATTTTTTCTTAACGCCGTTTTTAATCTGGTCTTTTATAATATCTTCAGATTTATAACCGCGTCCTTTAACAGACCATTCTAATCCCGCCTCTACCGGAGTGGTCGTTTCATCAATATCGTTTCCGTGAAGCATATAACCAGCTTCAAGACGTAATGTATCTCTACATCCAAGCCCGCACATAGAACCGTTTAAAACTTTTATTTCGCCTGCTAATAGATCAAAAATTTCAGGCGCGGCTATGTTTTCAGGAACTATTTCAAAACCGTCTTCGCCGGTATAACCGGTTCTGCATATAAAACATCTTGAATTTTTATAATTGAACTCTATGAAATTAAAACGTTTTATTTCCCGCGAATTTAAATTGAAAATTTCATCAATAACCGGAAAAGAATTTTTTCCTTGAATGGCGAATATGCAGTAGTTTTCCGACATATTTAAAATTGAAACTTCAAAATTAATTTTTAATTCGTTTAACTTTTTAAAATCTTTTTCAATATTTGCGGCGTTCACTATAATTAAATATTCGGTCTCTGAAATTTTATAAATTATCAAATCGTCTATAATTCCGGCGGTTTCATTTAACAATTGAGTATAAACTCCTTTGCCGATTTTCATATTATCAATGTCCGCCGGAAACGAAGCGGATAAAAATTTTTGAGATTCATTGCCGGCAACAAAGAATTTGCCCATATGAGATACGTCGAACATTCCTACGTTATTTCTGACGGCGTTATGTTCTGTTATTATGCCGCCGTAATGAACCGGCATATTCCATCCGCCGAATTCAATAAATTTTGCGCCGAGATTTTTATGTTTTTCTTCTAGTAAAATTCGTTTCATTTTAAAAACTTCCTTTTTTAATTTTTTCAATAATTTTTTTTATACAATCCAGAATTTCATCCCTGCACTCGATATAATCTTCAAGGTTTCCGGAAAAAGGGTCGTTGATATTTGGATTGCCTTCCTGATTAGATTTGTCAATATTTTTTAATGTGAATAATTTATTATAAAATTCGGGATGGTTTATTTGAAGACTATTTTTTATATATTCTGTCATACAAATAATATAGTCGGATTTTGTCAGCGAATCAGGCGATAAATACCTTGACCTATGATTTTTTATTTCTGATATTTCCAATTCGGCCAACGCCAATATCGCGTTTTGAGAAGCCGGCATATTCGGAAAAGCCGAAAGTCCCGAGCTTGAAACGGAATAACCGGTTATTCCGTTTTTTTTTAATTCGCTTTTTAAAAGATATTCCGCCATTGGACTGCGGCATGTGTTTCCCGAGCAAACAAATAATATTTCTTTCATATCAAATTAGCCGTCTTATAAAAAATATTCTTGATTTTTCAGCAAAAAAAATTTTTATAAGGTTAATAGTTTTCCCTTTTATCTGGCTTATGTTTATTAAAATAATCGTATAATCGATTTTTGGTTATTTCAAAAGATTTTGAAATAATTCTTAAAATATCGTTTTTATTCAATCCGTATTCTAACAAACTATTATATAACTCAATAATTTTTTGGTCAATAACAATTTCATCTTCAAATTCGGAGTCGGACAGTTCGGCTCCCGCAATCCCGTTTTTAATTTTTCTGTTATCGACAATGATAACTATTTCTCCTTTGTATTCGATTGATTCTGAAATTAAAGTTTTTAAATTTTTTCGTTTAAATTCCTCGAATAATTTTGTCAATTCGCGGCAAACCGCAGCGGGTTTATCGCCGATACATTCATATAATAATTCGAGGGTTTTGTTGACTCTTTTAGGCGATTCGTAAAATATAAAAGTAGTTTGAAGGTTTTTTAGACATTCCAATTTTTTCTTGATTTTTTCCGGGTTATTTGGAAGAAACCCGATAAACATAAAAGTATCGCTTGGAATTCCGGAAGCTGACAAAGCGGTTATTGCGGCGTTTGCTCCGGGAACGGGAATAACCTTTATATTATGGCTTATAAGTTCTTTAATTAAATGATAACCCGGATCTGAAATAGCCGGAGTTCCGGCGTCAGAAACCAAAGAAATATTTTTACCGTTTTTTAACCGAATCAGAATATCTGGAATAACTTTGAATTTATTATAATCGTTATAAGTAAATAATTTTTTTGTAATATTGAATTTATTAAGAAGTATAATGGTTTTTCTCGTATCTTCGCAAAGAATTAAATCCGATTCGTTTAATGATTTTATTGCGCGTAAAGTCATATCGTCAAGATTTCCGATAGGAGTCGACACTATATAAAAAACGCCGGATTTTTCAAACGAATCATTTATACTCTGATTTTGAATATCTCGCATTTTTCTTTAATTCCTTTTAATTCCACGGGGTCCGATTTTTCAAGCAGCGCCGAAAGTTCCGGAGATAAAGCCGAGGCGGTTTTTTCGCAAAGAAATATTTCGTCGGCCGGAGTAATCGAACAAATACGGGCGGCAAGATTTACCGCATGACCCATAATCGTGTAATCCATTCTTTCAGTCGAACCTACATTTCCCGCGATTACCTCGCCTGAACTTATTCCAATTCCTATATGAAATTTTTTTCCGAATTTTTTAATCCAGTTTTCTCTAAGTTCCGTTATTTTTTTTTGAATCTTGACCGCCGCGTTCACGGCGCGGAGTTCGTTGTCTCTATAATTTACCGGAGCTCCGAATACCGCCATAATCGCGTCGCCGAGAAATTTGTCAATTGTTCCGTTAAACTCGAAAATGAATTTCACGATTTCAGAAAAAAAGTCGTTAATCATATTAACCAGCAGGTCAACCTCTGTTTCTTGAGACAATACTGTGAAATTTCTAATATCCGCGAATAATACCGAGACTGATTTGCGCTCGCCTCCAAGTTCCGTCATTTTCGGATTTGAAATAATTTCGTCGATTACTTCTGCGGACAAATATCTCTGAAGTCTGCTTTTTACCGTGAGTTCTTTTTTCAGATTGTTAATTAATTCGATTTTTTCAAGACATAATGAAATTTGATTCGCAAACGCGGTCAGGAATTTTAAATCCTCGTTTGTAAATTGTTTTGAACTTATCGAGTTGTCGATATAGATTATTCCTTTAGATTTTTTTTCAATCCAGATTGGAGCGCACATAGCTGAAGTGATTTTAAAATTCGCTATGCTTGCGCTTGAATTGAATCTCGAATCGGAACCGGCGTCCGCGGTTATTATTCCAATCTGATTGTCCATAGTTTTTTTGGCGATTGTTTTGCTGATAATTATTTCGCATCCGTCCGATATCGAAGATTTGCATTCGAGAATTCCGGAGTCGTTTAACATTAAAATATAGCCCCTGTCAAAACCAAGCCCTTGTTTTATGTATTTTAACGAAATATCGAGCAATTGAGTTTCGTCCGTTATAACGGAATTCAGTTTTGAACTTAAATCGTATAGTATAGAAAGTTTGTCGTAGGAATTTGCGCGAGCGGATTCGGTTGAAGCTAAAAGTTTATCGACGTCAAGATTATTCAATGTCAAATGTTTTTTAATGTCAAAACTTGAAACAATCATATCGTCTTCGGAAAATTCCGGACTTGAATTATTAGCGTTGGATTTTCTGTTTGCGAGTGTGTTTTCTTTCGAAACCTGAGAGTTTGAAATAACATAATGTCCTGGAGATACTAAACGAGCTGATAATAATTCGGTTTCCTCGATTTCAATTAAACGAACCAGCCGCATTCCAATAAAAAATTCATGAGGCGGTTTTATTGCGGACGGAACTTCAATTTTTTTATCTGAAATATATGTTCCGTTTTTACTGCCAAGGTCTTCTATGATAATTTCCGAATCTGATAAAGTTAAATGCAAATGATGGGAGGATACGGTTGAATCGGGTATTTCAATGTCGTTATCCGGTTTCCTGCCTACCGTATAAATTCCGTTTTTTAAAATATAAAAATGTTCGGCTCCGGAAAATATTATGTGAAGACAAATTTTTTTCATTTTATACTCTTTACCTTTTTTTAATAATAATACTATATTGTTTTTTTATAAAATCAACAGATTAATGCCTAAGCCGAATTTCATCGGAAAAGGATAGCCGTATAATTTCGCTTAATCCTTTTCCGGAAATTCGGCTTTATGAAATATTCGAAAATCGATTCACCATTTCTTCCACTTTTTAAACATTGAAGATTAAAAAAACGCTAAGATACTGTAATTTATAGAGGTTTCAAAGAGCTTCAAAAAATATTCTTGCCGCATATGCAAGAGATTTATTGATAAGATACTAAACCGAATTTCATACAAAATCGGCGAGTAAAATATAAGCCCGATAAAAATGCTTGACAATGCGGAAAAAGCTGATAAAATAATGATAAGGTTTTAGGTTGTTGCTTTTCAAATTTATTTTTTTAAACGTTTTATTTTTAAGTGTTTTTTATAAACTCAGAAACAAATTTGCGCCCGTAGTTCAACTGGATAGAATATCAGATTCCGATTCTGAGGGTTACAGGTTCAAGTCCTGTCGGGCGTACCAACCATTTACAAACTCTTCAAAACAGCATAAAATACAGTATTTCAGCGATTTTCAGAAAATTTAAACTCAATTATAACTCCATTATTGAGTTTTCTTAAAATAATGATAAATAATTTAACTTTCAATTTAGTATCAATTAAGAAGCTTGGGAAAAGTTTCGTTGAAAATATAAATGCTTTGGAAAGAAACGAATTGGAAAAAACAATTTAATTCTGCGGTATTTATCGGAATCCTTGACAAATAAGAAAAAACGAGTATATTTATTCAAATATAAAAAAATCACATAGATGATTAAAAGCGTGAAAATAAAATATATTAAAAATTAAAAGCATATTATGAAAATTAAGATTTGCGGAATAACAAATATAGAAGACGCCGAATTATCCGTTAAATACGGAGCGGATTATTTAGGATTTATTTTCGCCGAAAGTCCAAGACAAATCCCTGCGGATAAATGCGCAGAAATAATAAAAACAATAAAAAAAACCAATGTTAAATCAGTAGGCGTTTTTATGAATCAGCCGATAAACTTTGTAATGAAGACCGACAAAATATGCGATTTTGATTTGATTCAACTTCATGGAAACGAAAACGTAAGAGAATATAAATCAATTTTTAACAAACCGGTTATTAAACGCGTTATGAATTTTGAAAACATTCAAGAATGCGAATACGCCGATTATTTGCTTTTTGATAAAACAAAATTTAAAGATTCTATTTTAGATTTAAAAATATTGAAAACGGCGAATTTTCAAATCCCTTATTTTTTAGCCGGAGGTTTGAACTGCGAGAATGTTTCAGAATTATTAGATGATTGCAAAGCGTTTGGACTCGACGTTTCAAGCGGAATAGAAAAATCTCCAGGCAAAAAAGACGATATTAAATTATTGAAATTCATAAATATTGCGAAGAATTCAACGGATTAATAATATATTAGTTTTTGTTTATATTTTATGAATAAAAAAAAACGAATAAAAGGTTTTACGCTTCTTGAACTGCTGATCGTCGTAGCTATAATCGGCATACTTGCAGTAGCCGCTATTCCTAAATATTTTAGTTCGATAGAGAAAGCCAAAATTGCCGTTGCAGTAACTAACATTGCATCCTTAAACAAATCTATTTTACTTTTCAGAATGGATAACAATAGAATTCCAGACGAATCTTTGGAAGAACTCGTTCCGTTATATATGCCTAAAATACCGTTAGACCCATGGAATAATCCGTATAAATATTACAATCATTCGACTAATAAAGGTTCGGGAAAAAAAAGAATGGACGGTCCCATTGTTCCCATAAATAAGGAATTTGATTTATACAGCGAAGGAGCGAATATGAAATCAACTCCTACGGTAAGAAGCGAACCGGGAAAAGACGACATAATATTGGCGAACGACGGACAATTTATTGGAATAGCCGAGAATTATTGATTTTATAGAGTTAAAAAAATGAACATACACAGGGCTTTTAAAAGTCGGCTTGGACGCAAGCTGATTTTATATTTTTTAATAACGGGATTTGCTCCGCTTTTAATTTTTATTTATTTCATAACCGGAGAATATAAATCAGGAATTCTTGAAAATATATCCAAAGATTTAAAAAAAAACACTATAATAATTAGCTCGAAAATTTTTGAAGACATTCTTGAAAGAAAGAATGAATTAAAATTTATCGCTTCTACTTTTCAATTGAAATCATTGTCCGGCGCTTCGGAAACGGCGTTAATAAAAAAAACGATTGACGAATCCTTAGTCGAATTTTTTAAATTTTCAAATTTGACCGTTTTCGATTTTAAAACGAAAAAAATCTTATGTTCGACTAAAAAAGATACTCAACAGTTAAATATCAAAGAAAATCTTTTTAAAGAAAATTCATTATTGTTCATAAATCATAAAAACGGCGATATAAAATCAAGCGGTCAAAATACAAGCGGAACAGAATTTCCCGATATCTATCTAAGTTTTCCAATAACAAAAAAAAATGAAGTCTCAATAATTCTCATCGGAGAACTAAATAAGAATTATTTATGGGAAGTCACGCAAAGTTTGTATCATATCGGCAATTCCAATATGGCTATATTCGATGAAAACAACAAAGTATTAATTCATACTTTTGAAAACCATTCGTTTATTGACGCGCTTAATTCCGCCAGATTTTTTAAAGAGGAAAAAAATTCCGAAGTTTTCATCGAGCATAACGAAGCTCTGGGAGAAATATTTTTTTGTTATTACAAAATCTATATGAAAGGACAATTCGGATGCGGAAACTGGACGGTAATATCGACAAAAAAATCCGAAGAAGCTCTTGATTCAATAAACAATCTTATACATACCGTTTATATTTCCGCTTCGGTATCGATACTTTTGCTTTTGCTTATTTCATTAATTCTTACGCGTCAAATATCCGACCCCGTATCGTTGCTTGTTGAAGGCAGCAAAGAAATTTCCGAAGGCAATATGAATTTTAGAATAACATTAAAAAAAACAAACGACGAAATCGGAGAACTCCTTGGAGCGTTCGATATAATGACCAATAACCTCAGGGAAACAACGGTTTCAAAAAATTACTTATCCAACATTTTAAATTCAATTAATGATTTCATAATCGTCATTAATGAAAACTATCAAATAGAAAGCGTCAACGACGGAATACTGGCTCTCGGTTATATTCCATCGAGTCTTGAAAGAAAAAACATTGAAATTCTTTTTGAAAAATCCGATTTTGTTGTAGTAAAAAACAAACTGTATAATTTTCTCGCTCATAAAAAAATCGAGGAAATCAATTCAAATCTAATCGGCGCCGACGGACAAAAAATTCCGGTCGAAATTCAATTTACTTTTTTTGCTCCCAAAAAAGAAAGCATTGAAAAAATTATCATTATATGCAGAGATTTACGAGAGAAAATTAAACTTGCCGACGAGAAAAACTTTCTGCTTAAGAATCTTCAAGAGTCATATAAAAATCTTAACAATACTCAAAACCAGCTTATTCAATCTGAAAAAATGGCGGCTATCGGAACTTTAACCGCAGGAATAACCCACGAAATCAATACTCCCGTTACGTATATCAACTGGAATTTAAAAACGTTGAAAAGATATTTCTCAGCTTTATCGGAATATATTTTTAAAACAAACAATCTGAAATCAGCCGAAAAAACATCAACCGGAAGCCGCGATATTATCGAAATTCCTAACGTCGAATTAATCATATCTGAAATAAAAAAAATCATTGATGAAATTCAAGACGGCGCGGAAAAAATTTCTTTGATAGTTAAAAATTTAAAAGACTATTCTCATCCGGGTCTTGAAAAAATAAAGGAAACCGATATAAACGAGTTGTTTGATAAAGTTATAAACATAATTGAAAAAAATATTAAAAACAATATTTCTATTGAAAAAAACTTAATTGATATTCCTAAAATAAATTCTAATCCCCAGTTGTTAAGTCAGGTATTTATGAATATACTGTTAAACGGAATTCAATCAATAGAAAAAAACGACGGAATAATAAGAATTGACGGAGAATACGATAAAACCGCCAAATTAATTAGCGTATCAATTTCTGACAATGGTTCTGGAATATCCGAAGAAAACCTTTCAAAAATATTCGACCCCTTCTTCACCACTAAAGACGTCGGAAGCGGACTCGGATTAGGTTTAAGTATAGCTTACAAAATAATGCAAAACCTCAAAGGCGATATAAAAGTTGAAAGCGAATTAAATCGAGGCAGTAAATTCACCTTAATAATACCAAAGAATTAAACCAAAAAATACAATTTGATTTTGAAAAATTGCTGAAAGTAAGGGAAAATAATATTGTTAGAAGCTCTTTGAAATCCATATAAACCCGAAAACCGCATAAGGATTTATAGACGTTTTAACATAAATTGCGATTTTAAATCGCAATAATGCATCTATGTTTTGAAAAACTTCACTTTTTTTTATTGCATTTCGGGTTTAATAATCTTCAACCGCGAATGCGGTTGAATTTCAAGTAACCGCAGGTAGCCTGCCCTGCTCGGAGCGCTGGTTACCTGCGGTATAAAAGCTCTTGAATATCCAACTCTGAAAGGGTTGAATTTAATGCTGTCTTGAATTTCGCCCCTTAACAGGGTCGTTTTCAAATTTTTTTTATTAACTGTTGATTTCATCAACGGCTATGTTAAATTCGACGCTCTTTGCAACTTGTTGCAACTTTCAGCGTCGTTAATTTAAAAATAACTTTTCACATAAATAACTGAAATGACATACGAAAAGTTTATTAAAATTATTGGAACAATTTCTGACCGCGCTCCGAAAGAGAATTTCATTTATTTTTAATTGACATATAAATAAAAAAAAAATATAATAATTAACTTGAAAGCGTTTAGTCGCAAATTTTATGGGATAAATTCTTAGACGGGAGAAAAATCCGATGTTAAAATTTATAATCAATAATAAAATTGTTGAAACTGAAAAATCCGCGGGAATGATACTTCTTGACTTCATAAGAAACGAGGAAAAACTTACCGGCACAAAGGAAGCCTGCCGCGAAGGCGAGTGCGGAGCCTGTTCAGTTCTAATCGGCAAATTAAACGAATCGGGAAAAATGGAGTATAAAACCTGCGCTTCATGTCTACTGCCGATAGGCGATGTTAAAGATTGTCATATAGTTACAGTCGAAGGTCTCGATATGCCGGATTTAACTTTAGTCCAAAGATTGATTATTGAAAATTCCGCATCACAGTGCGGATTTTGCACTCCGGGAATCGTATTGTCTTTAACCGGATATTGTTTTTCAAGCGATAATTTCGATTATGAAGACGCAATTACCGCGCTGGACGGCAACATTTGCAGATGCACGGGATACGCGGCTATTAGAAACGCGGCGAAAGCTTTGTCCGATAGCCTGCTGAATAATAAAAACTCCGATAAAAATAAAAGACTGGAATTGCTTGCAGATATGGAAATTGTTCCGAAATATTTTTTTGACATTCCGGAAAAGATTAAATCTTTAAAATCCCGCTGTAATCAGGATTTAAACGACGATACTGCCGTTGTAGCGGGCGGAACCGATTTATTTGTTCAAAAACCCGATAAATTGGAAGATTCAAAACTTTATTTTATGTCCGGACGTTCCGATTTGGATTATATAAAATCCGACGATTCCAATCTTTTAATAGGAGGCGCGGTTAATCTTGAAGAATTCCGAAAATCTGAAACCGTTAATAAATATTTTCCGCAAATGAAAAATATTATTCTTTTGCATTCTTCTACTATTTTGAGAAATAAAGCCACAATAGCCGGAAATATAGTCAACGCTTCTCCTATCGGCGATATGTCTATTATATTGCTGGTTTTAAACGCCGCATTGGTTATAGAATGTAAAAGCCGCGGGCTCCGCGAGGTCAAACTTTCTGAATTTTATAAAGGATATAAAAAATACGATTTAATCGGTTGCGAAATTATCAGGGAAATAAAAATTCCCAAACCTTCTCAAAATTTTTATTTTAATTTCGAAAAAGTTTCAAACAGAAAAATTCTGGATATAGCTTCGGTAAATTCCGCGGTATCAATTAAATTCGACGGTAATAATAATATGGAAGATTTAAAAATATCCGCCGGAGGCGTAGCTCCTATTCCGCTTCTTCTTAAAGGATTCGACGAATTTACCGGAAAAAAAATTAATTCTGAAAACATAAAAAAAATCGCAGAATTCTCGGTTAATCAGGTTGCCCCAATAGACGATATACGCGGTTCGGCAAAATATAAGAAATTACTGTTGAAACAGCTTATTCTTTCGCATTTTGAAAAATTTTAACTGTTGTCGATAAAATATTAGCATTTTTAATATTATTTCGGAGGATTATTTTTATGAAAAATACGGATATGAGGATGCATGTTCAGGGAAAATCTGTTTTTATAGACGATATAACAGCGCCGGACGGATTGCTTCACGCCGTATTATTTACTTCGCCGGTTTCAAAAGGCAGACTAAAAAATATAGATATTTCCAAAGCTAAAACCGCTAAAGGCGTAGCCGCAGTTTTCACGCATAAAGACATTCCCGGCAAAAATCAGATAGGGCATATGATTCTTGACCAGCCGATGTTTGCATTCGACGAAGTGGAATATATTGGACAGCCTATAGGAATGGTCGTAGCAGACACAAGGAAAAACGCTTCCAAAGCGTGTCAACTAATTAATATTGACATAGAAAAAATCGAACCCGTTTTAGATCCGCGCGAAGCATATAAAAAGGGATTAATACACGCGCAGAAACGCGTCCTGACAAACGGAGACGTAGAAGCCGCGTTTAAGAATTGCAAATATATAGCCGAAGGAACGATAGACAGCGGACCTCAAGAACATTTTTATTTTGAAACCCAGCGCGGACTCGCTTATCCGGTCGAAGACGACAAAATAAAAGTTTGCGCAAGCGCGCAATCTCCGGGAGCTTATCAGCATCACGTTGCCGAAATTCTCGGCATACCGATGCACAAAGTAGAGCTTGAAATCAGACGGCTCGGCGGCGGATTCGGAGGAAAAGAATCTACGGCGGTGTGGGTTGCGGCTCCCGCGCTGGCGGCAAAATTATTGAACAGACCAGTAAAATTAGCGTTGACAAGAAACGAAGACATAGCCACAAGCGGAAAACGGCACGCATATTCATACGATTACAAGCTCGGACTCGACGCGGAAGGCAAAATACTCGCTTTTGAAATTTTTCTTTATCAACACGCTGGAGCTTGCGCGGATATTTCTCCGGCCGTGCTCGGAAGATCATTTTTACATACTTCAGGCTCGTATTATATTCCTAACATAAAAGTAACCGCGGTCAGTTGTAAAACCAACATTCCTCCAAATAACGCATTTCGCGGATTCGGAGTGCCTCAAGGGACTTTTTCAATCGAGACAGCAATTCAGCATGCCTCAGAAATAATGGGAATCAATCCTATTGAAATAAAAAAGAAAAATTTGCTGAGCGACGGAGATTTTTTGCCATACGGTATGCGGCTCGAAAAAACTAACGCCCGCCGATGCTGGGAAACGCTTGATAAACAAACTGATATTGCCAAAAGAATCAAATCAGTCGAAGAATACAACAAAAACAATAAAAACTTTAAACGCGGGATTGCCGTAATACCCGTTTGTTTCGGCATTTCATTTGCGCAATCAACCTTGAATCAGGCAAGCGCGCTTGTCAATATATATATTGACGGCAGCGTTTCGGTCAGCGCCGGCGCCGTCGAAATGGGACAGGGCGTAAATTCAAAAATTCAAAGCATCGCGGCTAAAACGCTCGGGATTCCAGTTAATTTCGTTCATATTGACACTACTAACACTTCGAGAATTCCAAACGCGTCTCCTACTTCCGCGAGCACAGGCGCGGATTTAAACGGAATGGCCGCAAAAACAGCTTGCGAAGAATTACTGCTTAGATTAAAAAAATATATTGCAAAAAAAACAAATTACTATATTCTTGATGAAATTTTAATAAATGACGGCGTTGTTTTTTTAAAGGGCGCGAAACTTGATTTCACTTGGAAAGAACTGATTGCCGAAGCTTACGCCGACAGAACCGATTTATCCTGTCATTCGTTTTACGCGACTCCTGCAATTTATTACGACAGAATCAAAGAGCGAGG
Organism: bacterium; assembly: GCA_036733285.1. Classification (GTDB taxonomy): domain Bacteria; phylum JAGOBX01; class JAGOBX01; order JAGOBX01; family JAGOBX01; genus JAGOBX01. Next base: position 27,020 of record DAINAU010000008.1, on the reverse strand, counting down.
CAGACCTTTCGCGTATTACAGCTATGGAACTTCCATAACCGAAGTTTTAGTCGATTGCGTAAGAGGAACTTACGATATTGAATCTGTCGACGTCGTTCACGACGTCGGTCAATCTTTAAGCAAAGAAATCGATAAAGGACAAATTGAAGGCGGGGTTATTCAATCTATTGGATGGGCGACTATTGAACAGATTAAATACGGAAAAGACGGTAAAGTTTTAACCTCCGCGAATTCCTATAAAATACCGGATATTAAATTTGTTCCGAAAAAATTTAACGTAACTTTGCTTGAAAACTCAAACAACCCGTATGCGGTATGCAATTCTAAAGCGGTCGGAGAACCGCCGTTTATTCACGGGCTTGGCGCATATTACGCGATATTAAGCGTATTGCGCGGCATACGCAAGGATAAACCCTTCCCGTCGCTTCCGTTAACGCCTGAAAAAGTCTTTATGTATATCCGCGAGTAAGTAAATAAAAAAAACAGCTTCCTTGACGGGAATTCTTTTTCCAGTCAAGGAAGCTTGATTCATTGGTTGGAGATTAGCGTAATGTAATAAAAATAAATTGACGATTTGCGCAGAAATTAACATACGCAGATATAATCGCCTCAAAATAACGAGCAATCTGCGTTGCCAAAAAATGTCAATTTTAATATGTTACAGAACGCTCGTTTCCGCCGCGCGATTTATTTTCACGAATTATTTTAAAAAAATATAAAATCGAATTTATTATTTATTTCAGTTTATGTTTCAATTCGTTTAATTTAAGCGCCGCATCCGCCGCAAAATCCGACGTAGGATCAACTTTAAGCAAATTTAAATATAAGTTATAAGCTTCGTTCAAATTACTATTTTTATAATATAATCCGGCGAGTTTTGACATGGTTTTAATATCGCGTTTATCAGCATCGTAAAGTTTCTCGTAATAATTTATCGCGTCTTTAAGTTTATTGTTTTTTTCATAAACCGCCGCAAGTTCTTTCATAAAAATAAAATTGCCCGATTCAAGTTCTACAGCTCTTAAAATTTGTTTTTCAGCCTCGGCGAAACGTCCAAGTCTTGCGGACAATTCGCCATAATAATAATAATACAAAGCCGGTTTGAAATCAAATTTTTCGCAAGCCGCGAATAGTTTCGAGGCGTATTCCAATTTTTGAACCGCAACAGCCGACAAAGCGAGATTATAATTTAATTTAAAATCGGATATTCCCGATTCAAATAATTTGTTAAGTATATCGAATGATTTTTTATAAATTCCTTTATCAAAATATATAGAGGCGAATTTTATAAAACTTGAAACCGTTTTTGAATCGGGTTTTCCAGTAAAACCATCAAATAATTTCCCGTAATATTGCGCGGCTGCCGAGAGATTTCCGAATTCAAAATGCAAATCCCCCGCCATTAAAAATAATTGGTTTTGATTTCCGTCTAATTCCAGAGACTTCTGAATAATATCCGCAGCTTCTTTTTTTTTATCAAATTTCAGATAAGTCTCGGCAAGCAAATTATATGATTCCGGCTCTTTTAATTTTACGGCGGCAAATTCAAGATACGGTTCCGCCTTTTTATAATCATTGTTAAAAACAAGCATTTTACCGATTATTTTACTGATTTGAGCATCTTCCGGTTTTGAAACAAATGCCGACGATTTTTCGAGTTCGCTAACGGATTGTTCGAAATTATTAAGATAATACGAACACAATCCCGAATAAAAATAATATTTTTTCTTTAACGAATCTCCGTTCTTCGAATTCATTATCAACCCGTTAAATAGTCTCGATGCGTCTTTGTAGTTTTTGATATAAAACGCGGACAAAGCGAAATTTTCTATCTGTTCGCTTTTTTTATCCGTTAAACTTCCGAGTAAAGAAAAGTATTTATAAGATTTTTGATAATCTTTCAAATTAAAATAAAAATCGGCGGTTTTAATCAAAACGTCTCCGAGATAATCTGAAAATTCTTTTTCTAAAATCTTGTTTTCAAAAACTGTTTTTATCAAATTGTCATAGTATTGAATTAATTTCGAATCGATTTTATTCGCAATCTGAAAATATGATTCCGCTGCGTATTTCAATACTCCGGCTTTTAATTCAACGGGAATTTTATTATCGAGAAGCATTTCGTCAAAATATTTCAAAGCTTCCCGATACTTTTCAGTTTTCATTAATGAAAAAGCGAATTCATAATTCTGCGTTTGAGATTTATCGGATATTGCCGAATATTCAGCCGCGCATTTTCTGAAATCTCCGATTTCAAAATATGATTTCGCGAGTTTTTCTCCAATGCCTTTATAATTATGTTTTAACGCGGATAAGGAGCTAAAAAAACCCGAGGCGTTTTGATAATTTTTCAGATTAAAATATAGCGTTCCTAAAAAGTATAATGATTCGGCATTGGAAGGATTAAACTTTGAAGCGTATTTATAAAATTCCGCGGCTTTATTTGAATTTCCGGTTGAATTATAAAATCCGGCTGTTATTACGGCGTTTGCTTCCGAAGGTTGCAGCGAATATAATTTTAAATAAAATTTCTCGGCTGAATCCTTATTGCCGAGTTTTAAATAAATATCGGCGAGCGTTTTAAAAACTTTCGGGTCGTCCGTCGATTGAGAAACCTTTGAAAAATAATTCAACGCTTTTTCGAAATTTGATTTATCGTAATAATAAAAACCCATAGCCGAGTAAGGAACCGCGAGATTAAAATTAGTTCCCGAAAGCTTATCGAAATATTTCTCGGCTTTTTCAATTTTTTTTGATTGATAATACGCGACGCCTGCCATGTAATAAAAATCTTTTTTCATATTCTCGTTAAACGAATTAATTCCCGTTTCAAGTTTTTCTATTGATTTTTCGCAGTCTTCGTATTTTTGAAGTTCGTAACTCATCTTTATAATCTTGAAAAGAGAAGGATAATAACGGATGTCGTTCGACGAAACAGAACCGGTAAAAATGTTGTAATACTTTAACGACTGAACATATTCGGATTTTTCATAATATATTTCGCCAAGATAATACGAGTAATCATTGCGCGATTTATCTTCGGATTTTTCATATTCGGCAAAATATTCGAAAGCGTTTTTATTTTCCTTATTATTCCAAAAAACAAGACCGATATTATAGTTTAAACGTTTCAAATTTGATTTCGCAGCCGCGTTTAATTTATTTACAAATCCGATTAAATCCGAATATTTGCGCGAATCAAAATAAAACAGAATAAGGTATTCGAGCTTTTCCGGCGAATAATCCGAAGTCAACTCGAAATATTCAAGAATATGTTTTGCGGCTAAAGCCGGATTATTAATTTTCTTATACGATTCAATTTTTTTTTCAATCAAATCGGGATTATTAAGTTTTCCGGCTTTTTCAAAGTATTGCGCCGCTTTAGCATAATTTTTTTCCGAATAATACAAGTCCGCAAGTTTCAAACGAATTTCCTGAACGCCGTAACCGGCAAACTTTTCGTATTGTTCATAATAATAAGCCGAAACCGGAGGTTCGATTTTTTCGTATAATTCGGCAAGGCGGAAACTTGTTTCTTTTATTTTGAAATTAAGTTTATACGATAAAAAATAATAATAACGCGCGGCGCCGCTCTCGTTCAATTTATCGAATGATTCCGCTAAAACCGCGAAAATTTCAGGGTTTTCCTTGTTTATTTCCAGATATTTTTTAGCCAAACCTATCGTTTGCCTGAAATCTCCGGATTCAAAATGCTTTTTAATAAGTTTTGAATAAAGGTTTATAATTATCCCGGCGGAAGACGAAACAATATAATGTTTTTTGGCAAGTTCTTCCGCTTTAGAATATTCCGCTTTATCATAAAAATATTCCGAACCTGATTTAGCGGATTGAATTAGAAAAAATCTTGTTTTATCGTTTAATCCAATCCGGTTGAATTTTTCAAACGCCTCGGCGTATAATCTTCCGTCTCCGGATTTTTCCGCAAGACGAAAATATGAAGAACCCGCTTTAAACAAATCGTCGGCGTTAACTTTTGCGTTATCAAATTTCAAATAGATTTCATAGTATTCCGAAGATTTTGAATATTCGCCGGTTTCATAAAAAATGCGGCTTAATTTTAAAATCAAAGCCGAATCGCTTCCGTTAAAAACCGCATACTTTTCGTAATATTCTTTGGCTTTTTTTAAATCATTAATTTCGGAAAATAAATCGCCGAGAGTTTTGAATTTTGAAAAATCAGACGAATCGAGTTTAATCGATTCTTCAAGGCATTTTACAAGTTCCGGTTTATTGCCGAGTTTAAAATAAATGTCCGATAATTTGCCGAGCAGTTCGGCGGTTTTAGTATTTTGAGATAAATAAATATTATACTGACGCGCGGCGTTAAGCAAATCGTTTATTCTATAAAACAAATCGCCGAGTTTTCTGTTTAAATCGTAATTTTTAAACAAATTTCTCGCCGCTACGTAAAGCTCTATGGATTTTTCCGGAGGCAGATATTTTTCAGAGATTTCCGCGATTTTAAGCAATTCGTTATAATCGCCTGTACTCGCGATTCCAGCCGCAAGAAACGGAGCCGCGTCTTCTTCTTTGCCTATATAATATAAAGACCAGCCGAATTGCAGATTCAATTCCGGAGTTTTAAAATTTTTTTTATCCAGTTTTTTATAAATATCCGCCGCAGCAGAGAAAGACTTCAAATTATAATAAGCGTCTGCAAGTTTGATTAAAACGGCTGAATCGGAATCTCCGTATTGCATTGCATTTTTGAAATTTTCAACGGCTTTGCCGTATTCAGAAGCCGCCATATTCAAATTCCCAAGTTGTATGTATATATCTTTTTTTAGCGTTTTGATTGCGCCGGCATATTCTCCGTCGGTTTCCATCATAGTGAACAATTTCCATGATTCTTGCAGTTTGCCTATTTTATAAGCCGAATAAGCGAGTATATAAAAAGATTTTTTATCGAGAGATTTTTGTATCTTAGCGTCGCCGAGATATTTGTAAGAATCAAAATAATTTTCAAGATAATATAACGACATACCCGCGTATATCTGGGATTTTTCAGACAGCGAAATCGATTTAACGTCGAATCTCGAGTTTTTAAAAAGCTCGATTGTTTTTTTATAATCGTTATTTTGATAATAATATTCGATCTGTTTGAAAACGTAATATTTTTCCGTATCCGGATATTTTAATAATTCAAACAGACAATTATTGGCGGTCGCCGTATCTCCCCCAATTCTTGATATGTCAAATTTGATTTTCAGCGCCTCGTATCTTGCGGCGCCAGAATTTGATTTATCCGGCTCGCTTATTAATTTATCGGCGTATCCGTCCGCTTCAGATAATTTTCCGGCGCCGAAGGATACGTTTAATTTTTCTCCGTCAGCCGCGCCGATAGAATCTCCGTATTTTTCTAAAATCAAATAAGCGTTATCAAAATTCGATAAGTTGTAATAAGCGGAAAATTCGATATTCGCAATCTCGGCGTCTTTATTTTCCAGCAAATTAATCTGCGCGAGAGATTCTTTATATTTTTTTCCCTCGAATAATTCTTTTATGCGTCTGCGTCTGCTTTTTTCGATTATCATACGCAATTCTTCCGGTAATTTTACGGCGCCTTTTATTTCTGAAGCCGCCGCCAAACTTAAAACTTTTTCATCGTTCCCCGAAGAAAAATATGATTTAAATAAAAGCCCTATCGAAGAGTCTGAAAAATCGTTTTCAAATTTTTCAAGAAGTTTCAAAGATTCTCCGTAATTTTTTTCCGAATATAAACGCTCGGCTTTTAAAAGAGCGAATCTCCTCATTTCGGTTTCGCTCATATATTTCAAATTAACAAGTTTCCCGTAATATTTTTCGAAATCCGCAAAATTGTTTTTTATAGAGTCGTCAAGAATTGACTGAGCGATTTTATTCTCAAAACAAAAAGTTTCTATGCGTTTAGACTCGAACGACTTTTCGATAAGTCTGCGATTTATTTGTTTTATTTTATCAGAGCCGCCGATTTTTACCGCGCACTCAAACAGCATTGACAGAATATAGTCGTCGTCCCCTTTAATTTCGCTTAATCGTTTATATGCCGTTTCGTAATCGCCAGATTTAATATTTATTTCAGCTGCGCGTTTCAAAACGGTTCCGTCAAGCTGAATTCCGTTTTTTTCTTTTTCAGACGCCCAATACGATGTTTTTTCGTCGTTTCCCTTTTGCATATAGTATTTTAACAAATCGTCCGCAAATTTCAAAGAACCGGTTTTAGAATAAAACATTTCGGCGTATTCCAAAGACTTTTCAATTTCTTTTGATTTTATAAAATGACTTGCTATAAAATCGGAAACTTCAATAAGCGTTTTATTCAACTCCGGTTTCGAAAAAATTTTCAACAGTTCAAACGATTTCATAAAATATCGAAGTTTGTCTGTTTCATTTGAAGATTTGATTTTATAATAAGCGATTCCCAATTTTTCAATTTCAGGTTCGGATAATTTATATGAAAATTTATTTTTGAGTTTGTCGAACGATTCTATTATTTTATCGGAATAATCGAGTTTTACGGATAATTCCGCCATTTTTAAAAGAGTTTCTCTATTTTGCGGTTCGATTTTTTCCAATTCGGAATATTTTTCTAAAGATTTTTCAAATTTCTCGAGCGAGTAATAGGATGCGGCAAGATTTCTTAAATTTTTAACGCTGCGCGAAGCCGTTTCATAATACAACGAAGCGTTTTTAAAATCATTATTGTTAAAATAATAATCCGCGATAATTTCCGAATGCGTCTGATTCTTTTCAAGTTTAAATAATTGAATTAGATATTTGATATACTCGCCTGTATTATTCTTTTTTTTTGCGGATTCCGCGGCGATTTTTAAAACTTTGCCGTTATCAGAATATTTGCCTGATTCAACAGTTTTAAGTAATTTTTCATATTCTCCGGTATTTTCATAAATCAATATTTTTGCGTCGGAAATATATTTCGAATCTTTTTCAGGATTAAGTTCAATCAATTTTCCGGCTTCATTCCACATTTTTTTTCCAATACAATAATCAGCCGCGTTTTTCAAAGCCAATCTTCTTTCTTCATTGTTAAAACTATTGATTTTAAATATTGCCGGAATGATTTTACCGGTATTTCCGGTTTTAATTCCGGACGCGGCGTATTTAAAATATTCTTCTTCCGACAGTCCGCAAGATTCCGGCAATTGCGAAAAAAGTTTATAAGATTTCGCGTAATCCCGTTTTGAAAAACTTATAACCGCAAGATTTTTAAGCGCATTATTCTTTTCGTCCGCTGTCCCGTATTCAAGATATTTCTCGGCGTCCTCGTATTTTTTTTGAATCGAATAATGTTTGAATTTAATGGAATTTAGTTTATCCCTGCCTATAAGGTCTGAAAAAGTTTCCGCGAATTGTATGGCTTCTTCAAAATTACCGGATTCAATATTCGAATCGATAAGCTTCTCCATATAAATTTTTACCGAAGGATGATTTTTATCAATTATTTCAGAAACCAGATATTTGCCGGAAATTTTCATAAATTCATTTTTGTCGTCAGAAACCATTTCTATCAATTTTAACGCGATATTATTCTGTTTTGCGAATTTTTTAAAAGAATCGTCTTCGTTTGATTTTAAAAGAATCTTTTCATAAACTCTTTTTCTATTTTCTGCAAAAGTTATGTCTTCTGTCTTAACGCCTTGCTTGGCGTTAGCCAAGACTTGCTTGGCGTTAGCCAAGACTTGCTTGGCGCCGCCCTCTAATTTTTCAATGCATTCATAAATGACTAATAAATTATCATTGTCGTTTAAACGAGGGAATAAAAGCGTTAACGCCGATTTATAATCGTTCAGAAAATAATATGATAATCCGGCGATTTGAACCGTTTCATCGTCGAAATTTTTATTTTTTTCGCCGTCGTTAAACCGCGAAAATTCTTGTATGACGCTTTTATAATTCTTAATATTGAAATTTGAAATCATCTCTTCTTTTAAAAATTTATCCGACCCGCTCAGTTCCTTAAAATAAGCGAAAAGGTTTGATGACTCGGAATATTTTTTATTTTTATAATTATAATCCGCCAGAAACGAGGATATTTGTATAAGATAATCTTTAATTTCAGGAGTCGGTTTGCCTGATTCTTTCAAAACTTTTAAAGCCTGCGGATAATACTTTGTCTTCAAATCATAATTATCGCCGGACCTGAAATAAGCGGTTCCGCATTTAGTTAAATCCGATTCGCTCAGTTTGCCGGTTCCGGTTTCGTTATAGTATTCCGCTGATTTTTTATAATTGCCAAGTTCGAAATTCAATCTTCCAAGCTCTAACAGAATTTGCGGATCGTTTTTATTCTGCAATGCGTATTTCTCGAAATATTCTACTGATTTTTTTAAATCATTTGAAGCTTTATACGCCTCCGCAAGCTTTTTCAAGCCGGTTTGCGTAATTTCGCCCGACCTCGCTAATTCTTCAAGATACTTTATCGTTTCTGAATTATTGCCGTTTTTCTCGTTTATCTCTACAAGCCTTGTCATAACCAGCTTGTCTTTAGGAAATTTGGTTAAATATAAATTATATTGACGGTTGGCGTTTATATAATCGTTTATTGAATAAAACAAATCTCCGAGTTTTTTATTAAGCTCGAAATCTTTGGTTAAATTTCGAGCGGCAACATATAATTCTATTGTTTTTTGGGGGGAGAGATATTTCCCGCTTAACTCCGCGGCTTTTAAAATAAAATTATAATCGCCCGATTTTACTGCGGAGGCGGCGATGTATTTTGCCGCTTCCTTTTCTTTTCCGAGATTGTATAACGCTTGTCCGTATTGATTTTCAAAAAGTTCCGGATTCATTTTATTTTTTTCTAACGATGCGAAAAGTTCCACGGCTTTTGAATATATTTTCGCCGAATAATACGAATCCGCGAGTTTCAAGGAAACCTCCGTATCGGATTTATCATAATCAAGCGCCGATTGATAATTCTCGATTGCTTTTGAAAAATTTGACGCGGCAAAATTTAAATCTCCGAGTTTTTCATAAATATCTTTCTTTATTTGTTTAATGTTGTTTGCGTATTTTCCGGCGGTTTCTATCGCGGTGAACAATTGCCATGCTTCTTGAATTTTATCTAATTTATAAGCGGAATACGCCAGACAATATAAAGCTTCTTTATTCAATTTTTGTCTTATTCTGACGTCTCCGAGCGTTTTATACGCGTCTAAAAATTTTCCAAGTTTGAAAGCGGATAGTCCGGCTAATATTTGAGATTTTTCGGCCAATAAAATCGAATGAACGTCGAAACTTGAGTTCTCAAAGGTTTCTACGGCTTTATCGCTCCTGCCGGTTTCATAAAACAATTCTATAAGTTTATAAGTATAATATTTTTCCGCGTTCTTACTTTTTAAAATAGCGCGGATATTTTTTTCTTCGCCGGCATAATCTCCGCTAATCCTTGAAATCTCATATTTGATTTTTAAATTGTCAATCGATTCTTCGGCTCGATTTATCAAAGATTCCGTCAAACCTATTTGACCGGTTTTATAAAAAACTTTTACTGCCAGATTAATATCCGGAGTTTCTTTTTTTGTCTTAATCAGATTCGATAATATCTTTGATGCGCCTTCGTAATCGCCCGTATAATAATAGCATTTGATTTTAATATCAGTCCACTCCGGAGACGACGTTTCTACGGCGCTCAAACATTCCAATGTTTTTTTATAATCTTCAGACGCAAGTTTGGAAAGCTGTTCCGTTTTGTTTTGTTTATACAGCGAATATAAAAGTTTTGAAAAAGTTTGTGATTCGTCGTAATGATAAAGCCCGGCGTTTCTGAAATTTTCTTCCGCCGATTTGTAATCTCCCCGAAATTCTTCCGCGAGTCCGGCGTAAAAAAACGCTTCGCCTGATTTCGAATTTTTCTTCAATACGTATCCTGTCCATTTTAAAGCGTTTAAAAAATCCTTATTTTCCAAGTAGTATTTTATTAGATTTAACGCGTATTTTTCATTATACTCAAGCGTCAGATATTTTATCAGCAGTTCCGCGGCTTTCTGTTTTTCATTTTTAATAGAATATAACTCGTATAAAATCAGTCCGGTCTGTTTATCGTCCGCCGCAAGTCCCGCAAGTTTTTCATAAATAAAAATAGCAGAATCTATTCTGTCGTTTTTTCTGTATAATTCTCCAAGTTTATATAAATATGATTTGTCTTCGGAACCCAGAGCGGCATAATAATTCTCAAGCGTTTTATAATTGGATTTAGTTTCATATATCAGAGCCAATATTTTTTTGGACTGTAAAATTTCATATCCGGATTTTTCCGATTGTTTTAACAGATGTTCGGCTTTTTCAAAATCATCGAGATAAAAATAAGCGGAACCAGCTATAAAAATTATCTCGGGCGGCGCCGATATGCCGCTTTTTTCCAGAGATTCAAAAAGTTCGCGGCATTTTTGAAAATTTTTAGAATTAAAATACGACGCGATAATTTTTTTGGAATTGTCAATTTTTAATTCGTTCGCTAAATTGTTCATAGAAGCGTCTATTTTATCTTCGGCAAGCAAACCCATAGACTGAACGTAATCGCCGGTTTTATTTAATATATGAGCATAATACGTATATAATTTTTTATCGGGATAATTTACGCTCGTCAAATCAAACAAATATTTTTCCGCAGCTTCGTATAAACCGGATTTATAATATGATACCGCAAGATAATATTTCAATTTGTCGAGTTTTTCCTGACCGCCGTTTAATGAAGAAACAGTTCTGTTTGAAACCGCTATCGCGTTTTTGTAATCTCCGTTTTCAAAATAATAACCGGCAAGTTCAAGAATTATATCTATATCCCGCTTGGTGGTTTCAGAAAGCTTTATAAGCGTTTTCGCGTATTCCTTCTGAATATCGAGTTTTTTTGAAAACTCAAGATAAAGTTTCAATTCTCTTTCGCCGAGAATATTCTCGTTTTGAGATAAAACTTTAAATCCTTCGTTTAATTTTCCGGATGTTTTTTTTACGAACGCGTATTCATAAATGTTTTCAAGATTTTGGCTTCCGGTTAAAACGCTCTTGTCTAAAACCGAATAATATTTTTCGGCTTCCGCGAAATTATTTAATCTATAATATGATTTTGCCGCTTCAAATATCAGCTTTTTTCTTATTTCGTCAGTTTCTATCAATTTAAATTTTTCAATTGCGTCCGCGTACTTTTTCGACTCGAATAATTTTTTTATTATCTGAAATTTTGATTTGTCCGAATATTTTTTTAATTCGCCGTTTCCGTTCAATTTTGAAAAATAACTTTCCGCTTGAACATAATCGCCAAGTTCAAAATATGATTTTCCAGCGTATATCCTTAATTTTTCCGGTTTATCGGAATATAGTTCCAAACCCTTTTCGGCAAATTTCACCGATTGCGCGTAATTGCCGGACAAATATGAATTCTCGGCTCCCGATTCGAATAATTCGGCGTTAAAATAACCGTTTCTAACCGCTAAATTATAATACTCCGCGGCTTTATCGTATTTTTTAAGGTATGAATAAGCTTTCCCGCCGTAATAATAATACTCCGGTTTGAAATTGTTTTTATTTATCGATCCGAGAAATTTTTCGAGTTCATCGTATTTCTCAAATTTAAAAAGCAAATCCGCGATTTTCCCGCCGCGCGTTTTTTGATATTCTGGAATGTCTGCTAACTTCAACAGATATTGCAGCGCCAGCGGTTCGTTATTTTCTTTTAAATATAAATCGGCAAGTTTAACGGCAATATCCGGTTCCGGACTTTGAGAGTAATATTTGCCGTAAAAATCAAGCGCTTGTTTTATTTTTCCGCTTTGTTCGCAATACTCCGCAGCATCAATTAAATATTTTTTATTTTTTTCGGCGAATCCGGAAATGATTTTAATCCAGTTGCCGTAATCCCCGTTTTTCTTATATAACTCAGATTGTTTGAGTTTGATTTTTTCAATATCCGGATGACCAAGTTCAACAATTTTATCGCATAACTGAATTGCGTCTCCGTATTTTTTTAATTTTTCTAAGATCTCGATTTGAATTTCGATATTGGAAACGGCCGAAGGTTCTTTTTCGGCAATTTTCAAAGAATAATTAAGAGCCGAATTATAATCGCCGGAATCAATAAATTTTTTCATATTTATTTTGGCGATTTCAAGAATTCTATCTTCGGCTTTTTTGAAATTTTCGTTTACTGCTCCGATATTTTTATAGTATTGTTCGGCTTGATCAAAATATTTTTTTGAAAAATATATTTCCGCAATTTGAAAACTCGCAAGTTCCCTGAACTCGTTCAAATCCAATCCTTTTTCAAGAAATTTTATCGCGGATTCCCAATCTGATTTTCCGGATGCGGCCGAAATAGAGCCATAATAATAAAACGCTTTTTTATTTTGAGATTCATCGCCGAGTTTTTTGATTTTTTCCAAATTCTGCGGATTCAAATATTTTTCAGATTCCTTTATCTCGCCCGACTCGAATAACAAAATTCCTAATTCCGCTATATTCGCGTAATCGGCGTCCGGCTGCAGGACAAGTTTTTTTAACGTCGTTATCAAACCTTTCCGGTTTTTTTCAAGATAAAAAATATTCCGCAAATATTCGAGTTCTCTTATATCGCCGGAATTTTCGTTGAAATATTTTTTTGCCGAAACCATATCGTTAAGTTTATAATACGATTCGCCGAGTTTGAAATTATACTCTCCGGTTTTAACTCCAGCTTCATAATGCGCGACGGCGCTTTTATAATCTTTTTTATAATAAGCGCAATCGCCGAGTTTTGTCTGAATATCGCCGGCTTCTATATTTTTATTTTTTCTGAATTCGAAAACTCTATTGTAATAACCTGACGCGGTATCGTATTTTTTCTCTAAAAAGTATAAATCCGCAAGTCGTTCGATTGATTTTTCAAACATCTCGTTTTGAACCCGATTCAATTTCTTGTTTTCGGAAAATTTTAATAATTCCGCGTAGTTTTGATTTTTAAAAAGAATTTCAAAAATTCTATCCAGCGTCGATTCGTCAAATTTATAATCTTTGCTCTGCCCGTTATTTATCAGACTAAACAGCTCTGAAAAATATTTTTTTCTTTTTAAATCGTCGCTAAAATAATAATTAAACAGTTCTTTTAAAATATTGAAATCGTAAGGATTAAGCGAATGTAATTCCTCGAAAAATTTAATATATTCCTTTTGTCCGGTTTTTTTCCCGATAGCCGCCAAAGCAGATACAACGTCAAGGTCGCGGCTTCCCTTATCATAATACTTTTTATAATAATTATAAGATTTAAGCGAATCTCCGTTATTTTCATATAATGACGCGATAGTTTTAAATAAATTTAAATCCCCGTTTTTATCAAGTTCAAGATATCTCTCGTAATGGCGTATAGCGAGTTCAAAATTCGATTCCGCTAAATACGCGTCCCCGAGATTTTTATACGCGTCCGCAGATTCGTCCATCAGTTTGAGTTTGACAAGAAAATTAATCGCTTCTTTATATTTTTTTTGACGCAGAAATATTTCCGAACCGCGCCTTAACAATTCTCTGTCGTTTGTTATGTCTATTCCGGAAGCGAGCAGTTTGTTCGCCTTTTCAACGTCATTAATTTTAAAATATGATTTGACCAGATATTGTCCCGCTTCCTTATAATCCGGATATTTGCCGAAAATTTTTTCAAAACCTTTTATACTTTCCTTTATTTTGCCGGTTTCAAATTGCTTCAGGGAAAGTTCGTAAATTAAATCGTCCCTTTCCGGACTTAGCGAAAGTATTTTCTCGAGCGTTTCAAGTTCTAATTCGGGTTCGTTTTTTATTGAGTTTAGTTTAACCGAATAAATCTCTATCAGCTCTGTCTTAACGATTGTTCTATCGGATAATAATTCAAGGCTTTTTTCAGCTTTATCATAATTTTTTGTTCTGAAATTGCTTATTCCGCAAAAATAATCGCTTTCGAGTTTTCTTATATTTCCGGCAGAACTTATTTCAAATAATTTCGCGGCTTCGTCGTATTCATTAATATTGAAATACAATCTGCCCGCGTTAAAAGCGGAATATTCATAAAGTCCGTTTGCTGAAATTTTTCCGTCCGCTATTATTGTTTCGTAATTTTTCAGAGCTCCGGAATTATTATTTGTCCGCTCCAATAATTCGCCTCTATAAAATTTAATTTGTCGGTATTGCGGTTTTATTTTTTCTACCGCGTCTAATATTGAAATTCTTTCCGAGTCTTTTATTCCGCCTGTAGTGAAAATCAAATTATATAAGGATAAAACTATTTCCGAATCGGCTCTAAACTCTTTCAAAATATTGTAGGATTCGGAACTTCTGCCAAGCCGGTATAACGACAACCCTTCGTATCTTCTTGAATCAAGATATTTTGAGGAACCTGAAAAATAAGTTTCAGCTTTATCAAAATAATTCTTGACGTAATAAATTCTTCCTTTCCAGTATTTGATTTTTTCGGTTTCTTTTAGTTTGTCCAACTCTTCAAGCGCGGAATCGGTTTTATTTTCAGCATAGTATCGCATCGATTTATTGAATATAACTGAATCGGTTAAATTGTCTTTTCTTCCGGATTTGAAATTTTTTAAAGCAACTCCGTTCAATAATTTTTCAGCCATATCGAATTTATTCTGATTAACGCAAACATCGATAAAATCAAGAAGAAATTCCGGGTCTTTAATTGATTCGTCATAAACTTTCAAGTAATACTTGTAAGCAATATGATATAATTCTTTCTTATAATATAAATTGGCGAGGTATTTATAAAGTTTGTCGGAACTGTATCCTGTTTCAAGTCCCTGAACAAAATAATTCAGAGCTTTGTCCTGTCTGCCTTCGGTAAGATATATCTCTCCTAAATACAAATAGCCCTGTTGATACGTCCTGTCCGCGGATAAAATTTGGTTTATCGTATTTTTTGCTTTCGAATAATCGTTTATTGCAAAATAAATCTCGACTAATTTTTTTTTAATCTCTATGTCCGCGGGTTTTAAGTTCGAATATTTCTCGAAGAAAACAACCGAATTCTTATAATCTTTTTTTGAATAATAAATATTCCCGATTTTTAAAGCGGATTCAGCCGCCGGTTCTATTTCAAATGATTTCAAAAAATATTTCAACGCCGTATTTATATCTTTCGACGCTAAAGACGATTCCGCGAATTTATCGAATAATTCGGGATTTTTTTTCGATTCCAAAAAAAACGCCGCCCTTTTATAGTAATCAAATGATTTTTTGTAATCGCCTTTTATATAATTCAAATCCGCCAAAATCAAGATTTTATCGTTAAAATAAACGCTTTGCGGTTTTATTTTATTTAGCAATTCCTCTGAAACCGCAGGTTTTCCCGTCTTTATATTTATCTCGGCAAGATTGAATAAAGCGTAATCGTCGTCGGGCATAATCGTTATTATAGCGCTTAAAATTTCCGCCGCTTTATCAAGCTGATTATTTTTTATATATTCTCCCGATTTGAATTTTAATATGTCCGCGGTCATTGCGTTTATTTCCGATATATCGCCGTATCTTCCTTTTATCTTTGCGATATTTTTTTCGGCTTCCTGATAATTCTTTTTCAAAAAATTGAATTTCGAAAGATAATAATTATATTCGAGATTTTCCGAATATGCATTTGAAATATTGTTCAGAAAATATTGCGATTTTTCCGTATCGTTTTTCTGATAATAAATCTTTCCGAGCAGAAAACACAATTCGTATCCGTCTTTTTCGTCGAGCGCGTCTTTCGGCGCGTCTTTCGTTTTTTTCAAATCCTTTTCCCGACTCCGCTCTTTCGTTTCGAAAACGCCGGATAATATTTTCAAAGCCCTTTCATTATCTCCTGATTCAAGAATTTTTTTTCCGTATTCAAAAAGTTCGGTCGCTTTCAATTCCCCTTTTTTTATTAAAATATCGTAAATATTATAGAGTTTACCGTAATCTTTTAAAACCTTATATATCGAAACTAAACGGTTGTAATCTTCGGCGGATTTATCCGGTATTTCGTTTAATATCTTTTCTGATTCGGCAAACCGTTTTTCCTCATAATACGAATACGCGAGTATTCTCGATAATTTTTCGGTCAACTTATTTTTAAAATCCTGATTTTTTTCGGTTTCAACTTCGGTTATAACGTTTTTATACTGTTTCAACGCGTAATAAGTTTCAACGATTTTAAGTTTCGCGTTAAAATCGGGTTTTAACAAATATGACTGTTTCAAATAGTCTGCTAATTCTTGAAGTTTGCCCGATGATTCGACAGCTTCAGCGAGACCGGCCAATACGTTCAATCTGTTTGAAATTGAATCCTTGTAATCTCCGAGCAAATTTAAAACTTTAAGAGCTTGAGCGTATTTTTTTAATTTTATCAGACAAATGGAATATTTATACGAATATTCTTTATTCCCTTTTTCAATATCAACGGTTTTTTCAAGATACTTTTCCGCCGAAACAAAATCTCCCGATTTATAATAGACGTCTGAAATGGACGGATATAAATCCGTCGGGATTTTTCCGGATTGTTCGATAAGTTTTAAATAATCTGCGGCAATATCCGTTTTACCGAGTTCGATAGCCGTTTTTAAAATTTTATAATACGTATCGTATTTCCTGACGCCGGATTTTATGTAGCTATCGAGAGCGTTCTGTCTCGCGCCTGATTGCAAATACAAATCTCCGGATTTTTCATATAACTCTTTTTTCCCTGAAATCTCGGCGATTGACGCGTATTGTTTTGCGGCTTGCTCGATTTTTCCGGTTTTCGCAAGAATTTTTATTAAAGACTCCGCTGTTTTTATGTCGGGTTGTATTGAAAGAGATTTTATATATATTTCGGCGGCTTCTTCTTCCTTTCCGGTTCTTTCGCAGATTTCAGCCGCTATTGCCAAAATTTCCAAATCGTTGATTTCGTCCGCTGAAACATATTTAAAAGCGTCTTCGTATTTTTTGGTTTCATATAACGCTTTTAATAACTTTGGTTTGCGCGTTGTTATAGAATCTTTTCGTTGTTTTTCCGCTTCTATATAATTTTCGGCGGCTTGAGAGTAATCGGCTTTTAAATAATTGCAATCCGCAAGATTCAATAAATGTTCGATATTAGCCGGAAACTTTTTAACCGCCTGAGAAAATATTTTTATCGCTTCGTCGATTTTTTTCGATTCAATGAGTTTTGTTCCGTAAACCGAATATGTCTTGTCTGCGTAATCGTCGAGTTTTTTTCTAATTTCATTGGTTTTTATAGCGTTGTAATATTTTAAAAAGTTTTCGTATTCGGAATTTTTATAAGTCACAAGCGACGCAAGATATAAAATATCGTCGCCGGGTTTTGTCCTAATACTTTTTAAAACAGAATTTAAAATTTCCGAAGATTTATTTATTTGTCCATCGGCGTAATACAAATATCCGCGGTGAATAAGCGTTTTATTTTTAAGCTCCGGATTTACATTTGAAATTGATAATATTTTTTCCGTTAATTCCAAAGAGGTTTCTTTGTCTTTTGAAGCGTAATAAACCGCAATCTCATATAAAATCGGAGCCGATTCGATTTTCGATTCCAAAACTTTCTTATAAAAATTATCCTGATTCTCCGCGATATTGACGGCTCTGTTTATATTATATAAAATTTCCGTCAGCTGTTTATCAGTCTTTAGCGATTTCAGACGATTGTATGATTTCGATAATTCTCCGGAATAATAAAACGAAATCCCAAGCATTCGGTTGATTTGTTCTATATCTTTTGAACCGGATACGGGTATGCCGTTCAGAATTGAAATCGACTTTGCGTAATCGCGCATCTGAAAATATATTTCCGCTAAATTTATATTCAATGTTATATGATCGTAAATCTTTTTGGCTTTTTCAATATTTTCAGCGGCTTTATGATATTCTTTAGCTTCTGAATTTTTTATCGCCATTGTTCTGTATGTTTCAGATAATATGAATTTGCTGCCGGGATAATTTTCAGATTTTAAAAGCAAATCTATTGATTCGCCGAATTTCTCAAGAAGCAGCGCGCATTTTCCCGCGTTATGCGCGTATTTTAAATTTCCGGAGGATAAACCAAACGCAGATTTGTAATATTTATACGCCAAATCCAGAAAGCCGTTTAAATAATACAATTCGCCTAATTTGCCGAATAATTCGGCGTTCTCGTATCCGTTCGCCGCCGCTGTTTTAAACGATTCCAGAGCCGAATCTTTTTTTTCGGAAATATATTCCGATAATCCTCGATAATAATTAACCGATTTTTCCGATGAAAACGATTGAAGCGTTTTTACGTATTTGTTCATTTTTTCGGAATCTTTGGATTCGTATAATCTGTCGAGCAAATCTTTTAGGGTTTTGACGTCTTTGGGATTTTTTTCAATATAGACTTCAAGCTGCGCTATGCTTTGTTTTAAATTCTTTTGTGTTAAATATAATTCTGAAAGTTTTGTTCGCGTCTTTCCGTCTTCCTTGTATTTCAACGCCGAATTATAATTTGCTGCCGCCTCGGCGAAATTCCCGTTTTTTTCGTTAAGGTTTCCGGCTGCGGAATAAAACTCGAACGAAGGTTTTAATTGAATCGCCTGTTTTAAATAATATAGCGCGTCGTTGTCTTTATTCAATGCCGTATTAATCAAATACAGGTATTCATAAATTTTATGATTTGATTTATTGAGATTTCTCGCGGATATAAAATATTGTTCCGCGTCGATTAAATCAGAAAGTCTATAATAACATTCCCCGATTTTAAATATTGACTCCCAATCGTTTTGATTGTAAGAATATGCGTAATCATAGTATTTGACAGCTTCTCTGTATTTCCGCGAATCGAGTAAGTTTTCGGCTATTTTTTTATTCGCATCCGATAAATATTTTCCCGATTCGATTTTGTATTCGCCGTATTGATATAATATTTCAAATAATTTTAAACTCTGTTCCCAGTCGCGGACAGCGTAATATGTTTTTGCAAGTCCGGACATTATTCTCTTATTTGTCATATCGCCGGAATACGCGGCTAAATAGCGTTTTAGCGCGGCTTCATAATCCGCTTTTTTATAATAAATTTCCGCAATATATAAATCGGTTAAAATACGCTGCGGACCCGTTAATTTTTCTTTTTTTAAACGTATCAAAGTTTCAAGCGCTTTATCCTCGGCTCCGGTTTTAATCTGAAGAGCGGAAATTTCAATATCGTATTTTTCCGGAGATTTTGATTTTTCTCTTAGTTTCATCAAAGTTTCTATTCTGTTTTTATTGTCCGTTAATTCCCCGTAAATCGCGGCTAAAGCGTTTAAAACAATCTCGCTTTTTTCTCCGGATTCCAGATGCGTTTTCGCGGAGTCATACTTTCTTTTTCCGTAATATATCATTCCTATTTCAGTATTCAACTTTTCTTTGTTATAGGCGCTTTTTGAAAGCAAAGTCTTATACCGCTCGAGCGCCAAATCCGTTTTGCCCGTATTTTTAAATATTTCCGCAGTCTTGAATTCCGCTTCAGGAGAATAGCCGCGTTTTAAAGACAACTGATAATATTCCAGCGCTTTATCGTATTTTCCTTTTCCATAATTGGCGTCTCCGAATTTTTCATAACATTGAGCGAGCAAACGTCCCGCGTCGGAATAATCCGGAATTTGTTTTAAATAATTTTCCGCCGCCTCGTAATCAGCCATTCGTATATGCGAATATCCTATTCTGTAAATATAAAGTTTTTCTTTATTGTTGGATTCGCATAATTTTTTATACGACTCCGCGCTTTTTCTGAAATCATTTTTTTTGAAAGCCAAGTCTGCTTCGTAAATCTCTATCGCTTCGCCTGTAAGTCCGTATTGTTTTGCAAGCGAAAGATGTTCCGCCGCTTCTTTATACTTTACAAGACCTGTTTTTATTTTTGCCGCTAAAAAATGATAATTCGAATTTTTCGGTTCTATTGAAAGAGCCGCATTAATATTTTTTTCTGATTCGCTGAAATTTTGCGCAAAAAAATAAATCTCCGCAAGTCTTCCGGATACCCTGTGATTGTCAGATTTCAAGGATAGGGATTTTCCATATGCTTTCAACGCCTCGTTCATATCGCCTGTTTCATAATGCATATCTCCGAGTTTTTCGGAAATAACTCCGGTTTTATCTCCCTGTTCGGCAAACTTGAAATAATATAACGCCGTTTTATAATCCTTTTGATTCTTGTGAAATTCCGCTATCTGATATGCCGTCGAACTGTTCTTTGTTATCTGAAAAGCTTTTTCGTAATATTTCACGGCGGTTTCAAACTGATTGGTTTCCTTGTTCATTAATGCTATTTTTTCAAAAGGTTCGGATGATTTCGGATTTGTTTCATACGCTTTCAAATAATATAATTCCGCAGTTTTATAATTTTTCTGTTTCCGGTAATTCTCTCCGAGTTTTAAATACAATTCGTTTGAACTTCTGAATTTTAATGATAATTCATAATAATTCGCGGCAGCAGCAACATTGTTTTTTTCAGTCTCGGCGTCTCCTAATTTAAAATAAATAATTCCGAGTTTTTCCGCCGCAGTTTTATAATATTCGGATTTGTCCGGTATCCTTGTCAAATACTGAAGCGCTTTTCCGTAGGAATTCAGATTATAATGAGATAATCCGAGAATAAAATCCGCTTCTACGCCTGCGCTTTTGTCCGCTCCTCCTGAAAGTTTTTTGTAATAAGGTTCTAAAAATTTTACCGTTTCGGAAAATTGAGAATAATCAAATTTAAGCTTTGCAAGATATAAAGCGGTAGTTTCACGTTTGTATGGTCTGGAAAAACCGGCGTTTTTTAAAAGATATTTTTCGGATTCGCCGAAATTCCCGATGTTGTATAACGATACTCCGAGTTCAAATATTATTTTTCCGTCTTCCGGATTTTTTGCCGCGAGTTTTGTCAATATTTCTATCTGCTGTTTGTTCGAATTTACATAACCGTAAATCTCGGCAAGCGCCGGCATGACTTCGGGTTCCGTTTTGAATTTTTCAAGATACGGCAACGCTTTCGCGAATTTTTTTGTCCTGTAATAAATAAAACCTATGAGTCTGATAAAATCTTTTTCTTTAGAATACTGAGAATTATCCGATAATATTTGCTCGGCTTCGTTGAATTTTCCGGTTTCATAATAGCTTTTTGCAAGAAGCGCGATATTATCCCTGTTATTCCAAAGATTTACCGATTCAATGGATTTTATAATTGATTTCGCGTAATCTTTCGAATTATAATAATTCAACGCCAGTTGATATTTTATTTGCGATATCTCTTTTTTTAATGAAACGTCTGTCTCCATTCCCGAATAAATTTTTTCCGCTGTTTCATACATTCTTTCCGATACCGCCGATTTGCCGAGTATTTTCAATTCTTCCGGCAAATAAATTTTTATGTTTTTAATCTCGGAAAAATACCGCATAGCTTCGCCATGCTTCATTGCCGACGCAAATATAACCGATAATAGTTTTAAGGATTCGTCTCTGTATTTTCCGCTTAATCCCGTTTTTAGTTTCGTTTCGGCGCTTTTATAGTCTCCGGTTTGAATTTCCAGTCTTGCGGTTTCTAAAAGTATTTCTTGGTTCGAGGTTTCATAACTTAAATATTTATTGTAATATTCTTTGGCTTTAACTATATTGTTATTTTTTTTATAAAGTTCCCCGATTTTTAAAGCGGTTTTAAAATCCGAAATATTATTTTTTAAATATTGTTCGTAATAATTTAAGGATTTAACCGGTTCCTTGAGTTCGCATATTTTGCCGAGTTCTAATAAAACCCTTGATTTTTCCTTATCTCCGGCAGTCAAGAATTCCAGAGATTTTACATAATATTCTGCGGTTTTGTTTTCGTTTTTTTTTGACTTTGCAATATCTCCAAGTTTTAAAAACGTTTCGCCGTATGCGTTTTTTGTCAGAGATTTCAGCAATTCGCGTTCGGAATCCTCGTATTGTTTTAACGCAAAATACGTTAATCCCAGATAATATGCGCAATCCAAACTCTCCGGTTTAAGCGAATCTGATTTTCTTAAATATTCTTCCGCCTTTTTATAATCGCCTTGATTATAAAGTATTATTCCCGCGTAATAATACGGACGGAAATACGATTGATTGCGTTGTATTGATTTTTCAAAATATTGAAACGCTTCTTTGAATTTTTTTTGATTGAATAATATCGTCCCTTTTTTTAAATATGAAAATGACAACGCTCCAGAAACCGCTCTTCCGTAAGTTTCGTTTGAGCGAGCCGACAACTCGTAATACTTTATCGCTTCCTCGTAATTTCCCGATAAATATTTTATATTTCCTATGCGCAAACCCGCGATATTTACAAACGCCGCCGCGTTTATTAATTCAAGATAATGCTTTTCCGCGGAAACATAATCTTTCTTTTTATTATGCGTTTCGGCGGTTAAATAAATCAAACCGGAATATTCTTTTCGCTTCAAATCGAATGTTTTAGCCGCTTTATCCAATACTTCAAGAGCTTCGCCTGTTTTGCCGGCGGAAATATAATGCTCCGCAATATCGTAATATATCGCAGGGTCTTTTACGTTTTTTTTTATGAGCTTTTCCAATACGGTTATCTTTTGAGGTATATTTTTTAACGCGTTAAATATCTTTAACCCGTCGTTTAAAACTTCCGCGTCTTGAAATTGAATCTCATTGAAAACCGTCTCAGCCGCTTGGTAATCCTTTAATCCGATATTTGATTTTAATACAAGCCGTTTTACAGAATCTCCTATTTTGACGGGTTCTTTTATTTCGTTATAATATTCGGCGATTTGCCGGTATTCTGATAATTTGAATAACGCGGATATATATAATTCCGCAGCTTCTTGGCTTAATCTGTCGAGCTTAATCATAACTTCAAGCGTTTTTTTTGTTTCTTGAAAATTTCCGGAAGCAAAACTTTTTTTGGCGGAATCAAAACGGTAAGACAATATTTTCTTTGCGAGTTCCGCGTCTTTGATTCCGTATTTTACGGCAAGCGATTCGGCTTCGTTTAGTTTACCCGCGTTCGCCAGACAAACCGCCTTTTGCTTTAGTAGTTTCGAATCTTCCGGAAATTTTGCCAATCCCTTTTCTACGGTTTTCAAAGCTCCGTCAAATTCCTGAAATCCCGTTAAAAGTTCAACGAGTTCAACGTAGGTTTCTTTTATGCCGGTCGACAATCGAACCGCATTTTCAAAATCTATAATCGCCGAACCGGCTGTTCCGGTTCTTTTTTTTATCATTCCAGAAAGATAATAAGCTCTATCGTTTTCTTTATCAATTTCGATAATTTTCAAAATAAATGATTTTGCCTTTTCAAAGTTTTCGAGTTCGTAATAATACTCCGCCAATTTCATCAATACGGAAAGATTGCCTTTTTCAGTTTCATAATAGTTTTCATATATTTCTATTGATTTTCCGCGTTGATTTGTTTTTTCATATAACTCGGCAAGTTTTAAATAATGCTCGGTTTTTTTCGTTAAACCGGCAAGTTTTTCAAATGTCTTTAAAGCTGAAA
This sequence comes from bacterium, assembly GCA_036733285.1. Classification (GTDB taxonomy): domain Bacteria; phylum JAGOBX01; class JAGOBX01; order JAGOBX01; family JAGOBX01; genus JAGOBX01. The sequence continues at coordinate 3,574 of DAINAU010000008.1, read as the reverse complement.
CATAATCGGATTCTTCGTTATAAACAGTTCCTAAAAATAAAAGCATTTCAGGGTCGTTCGGGGAATAAACAATATTTTTTTTCAGGTATTCGACGCACTCTATATTCTGTTTTTTATAATACGCGGCCCTTGCGAAAAGCGAGTTTACATTTCTGTCTTTATCGTTTAATTTAACCGCAAGCCATAATCTCGCGTAAGCTTTATCAATATCGCCCGACGAAAAATATATTTTACCGGAATATGAAAGCGCAGCGTAATCGGATTTATCGACCCTGAGAGCTTTTAAAAAATATTCCAGCGCCGGCTCGAACTGAAAAACGTCAAAATATTTTATTCCGAGTTTTTTGTAAATATCAACCAGTATCGCGGTTAAATTCAAAGTTCGGTTTTCTTGTTTTAACAAATCCTTCCCGTAATAAGGTTCTATATGCGAAACAGCTTTTTCAAGTTTTCCGTTTTGATAATAAATATAGCCGAGCATTAGATTTATTTCAGTGTCCGCCTTTTGTCCGTTAGCAATCGACCGCTCGAAAAACTTTAAAGAATCGTCGAGTTTATTTGTAAAAAAATTAATTTTGCCGGACAGTAAATCCGATTTAACGGTTGCCGGAAATCTTTTCAGACAATCTTCAAGCAGTCTGCCGGCTTCTCTATATTGATTGTTTTTCACGTATAAATCCGCAAGCCGGTAATAAACGCTTTCCCAATCGCGTTTAAGTTCAAGAACCCTTTTATAATTTTTTATGGACTCGATTATGTTGCCTTGTTCTTCCTGAACGAACGCAAGATTATAATATGATTCGTATGATTTATCGGTTTTCGCCAATTTTTCAAATCCCTGCGCGGCGTCTTCTTTTTTGTCGAGTCTGTATTTCAGTTTAGCGAGCAAATCTTCCGCTTTCATATCCCTTGTCTTTCCAAGCTTGGCGGCGTATATCTGAAGATTTTCCTCCGCTTCTTCTCTTTTATTTATATAAAAATACGATTCTCCAAGATATTTATAAGTCTCCGGATAAGATTTGTCCATAGTCAACGCGGACGTTAATAATGTTATCGCATTGTCGTAATTCTTTTTGCGATGCGCGGTTATTCCGTTTGCGTAATTCGATATGAAACTGTTCGGAAAATTTTTATAATAAAATCTGCCGTAATTTTCCACTGCCGCAAAATTATTTTTTTGAACGTTTTCGCGGGTTCGTTCAACGCTTTTTTTTAATATCTTTTCTCTGATTTTAACGTCTTTATTTTTTTGAAGAACCTTGTCGAGCAACGGTATGGCTTCGGCGTCTTTGCCGGAATTTAAATATAGATTCGATAACTTTACCATAAAATCCATATCTTCGCCTATAATCTGCATATAGCTTTCAAGCAATTTTATATTAAGCTGTTTATCGGTTTTTTTATCGTAAAGTTTACTTAATTCTCTATATGCTTCCTTATAAAACGGATTCAAGGATATTGCGGATTCGAAATATTCTTCCGCCTGCCGCATATTGTTTTTTAAAACGTTCGCTAAACCGAAATGATATAAGACTTTTTCGTCTTCGATTGAAATATTCCTGAAATTACGGGTTAGATTATATATCGCGTCGTATTTTTTGGATTCTATATATAATGTTCCAAGCCGTTTAAGCCAAACGCCTTTTTCTTTGGAATTTCTTAACGCCGATTTTAAATAATAATCCGTTAAATTATAATCTTTGAATTTTAACGCGATTTCATTATATATTTTTTCAGCCGAATTTTTTTCCCGCGTGATTGAATCGCATTCTTTTATTAATACTTTTTTTAATCCTACGTAATCTCCCTGTTTATACATTTCGTATAAACGCGAATAATAATCTACTGCCGTTAAACTCGCAGACGAAAAAATCATTACTGAAATTATTAAAAGTATAACTTTTATTTTATTTGACTTTATCATATTGTTAAATACCAACATTAAATTAAAGATTAATCCGATTAATATTCGAAAATCGTTTCGCGTTTTCCTCGCCTTTTAAAAAGTTGAAGGTTTAAAAAAAACGCTAAGACACTGTAATTTATATAGGTTTCAAAGCGTTTCAAAAACTATTCTTGCCGCTAATGCAAGAAATTTATTTATAAGATATAAGTTTCATGGACTGTCCAACAGGTTGATTTTTATATCAAGACAAGCTTTTTATATTGTCTCCATCGGCAAATCTTCGCCGACTTCAACAATAAGCATTAGCAGCCTTAGGCAAAATCTTTTCCGCCAATAACTTATTTTTAAACAACCGGTTAATTTTGACGGCCAAAATATCCCGTCTTGCCTTTTTAACTTATTGGACAGCCCAGCCGACAATTTCAATTTTTACATTCGATTTTTAAAGTATTAGATTACAAGATATGAAGGATTTTGTCAAGAAATTTGTTGACAATTTCAGCGTTAACGTTATGGGCTACTACTTCAAGGAAATGATATTAAGATTGAATCGTTTTGAAAAACTCTTCTGCAGATTTTTTTTGTTCTTCGTCTTTCGATGTTTCTTTTATAACTGAAAAAATATTATTTAACGAATCCGCGTCTTTAGAAATAATTTGAGACAGAGATTCGTTTTTTTTTGATGCCTCTAATAAAATTTTATCAGTATTAACAAGCAGCAAACTCAATATTTTACTCAAATAACTATATAAAACCGGCTCGTTTTTAAGCATTTCGTTAAATTTTGATTTTTCTATCTTTTTAATTTTTGACTCTTCGTTGCAGACAAATTCAAAATAGTTTTCGTTTTGGGGAATTTTTAATAGTCGCGAAAAATTTGTTAATACCGTGTGCTTTTTATCGCTTGAATATACTGGAATCTTATTGCATAACACCGAAACTTTTCCTGAAAGCAGCAAATAAAAATTTTCGTCGGAAGGATTTTTCCCGAAGAAAAACGCTTTCTTGGGGAATACGTTATTTTCTTGGATTTCAGCTTGAGTATAATTATTGTATTCCTTATTTATCGATTGAATATTGTCTCTTATAATTTCGTATTTAGATTTCAGATTTTTTTTCAGATTTTGAATTTGCGCGTTTAACGCCGAACCCTCGATTTTCATTTGAAATAATTTTTGCGAAAAATTTGATATTATGGATAAATTTGAATCTATTTGTGTTTTTAAGGAGTATATTTGTTTCGACGCGTGAATAATTCTATCCACTACCGTGTTTAAAATATTTATCCCTATCTCTTTGTTTAGTTTTATTATTTCGCTTAAATTTACGCCTTCGCTGAATGAGATTACATCGAGTTCGGTTTGACCGTCAGCTACTAACGACGCGGACCTTTCCCTGTTTAAAAGCAATCCTATCTCTCCAATAGTTTGATTTGGAACAGAGATGGTATTGACTATTTTTCCCGTTTTAATAACTAAGTCTTCCGTTACTTTTTTTTCGCTGTTGACATAAACCTTGATTGAACCGCTTCTTAAAACAAAAAGCTTGTCGGTCTTTTCGTTTTGAATACAGATGATTTGATTGTTTTTATACTTTTTTATTTCAACGTTTATCATTTTTTTCTCCTATGATAAATATCAATATTTTTTATAAATAATCTACTCTTCG
>DAINAU010000007.1:0-46931 GCA_036733285.1 bacterium | reverse complement strand
ATTTAAAAAGTTTTCGGGTTTTTAGAAGTTTTAACATAAATTGCGATTTTAAATCTAAATCGCAATAATACATCTATGTTTTGAAAAACTTCACTTAACGTTTAATTCGCTATCCGGGTTTAAAAATTGCTTGAAACGTTGAAAAATATTAGTTCCGAGCGCTCTTTTAAACGAGTAATTTTTTATGCGCTATTATTTGAGTTTACGATTTTATCATATCCGTCGAATAGTAATCTATCGGTATCCGGCGTAATAAATATTTGCTATAAATTTTTTATAATAGCGTCTGCAAACGCCGACGTCCCCGCTTTTTTCGCTCCATCGACCAGTCTTTCAAGATCGTATGTTACAGTTTTCTGTAAAATAGTTTTTTCAATGGCGTTTTGAATTTTTTTAGAACATTCCGACCAGCCCATATATTCAAGCATCAGACATGCGGATAATATTAAGGAGCCGGGATTTATCATATCCTTGTTCGCGTATTTTGGAGCAGTGCCGTGAGTGGCTTCGAATAGTCCGATAAACTCTCCAATATTTGCGCCGGGAGCCAAGCCCAAACCGCCGACTTGAGCCGCGGCTGCGTCGCTCAAATAATCGCCGTTTAAATTCGGGAGAGCGATTACGTCGTAATCTGACGTTCGGGTTAGTATCTGTTGCAGCATACTGTCCGCTATCCGGTCTTTAATTACGATTTTTCCGTCCGGTTGTTTTCCGCCGTATCTGTCGTTTAATTCGGTTTCCGTTATGGTCTTATCTTTGTATTCTTCCGCTGCAATCTGATAACACCAGTCCTTAAACGCGCCTTCGGTATATTTCATTATGTTCCCTTTATGGACGATTGTTACGCTTTTTCGGTTTTGTGAAATCGCGTGTTCTATCGCCGACCTCATCAATCTTTTTGAAGCGAATTCGCTGATTGGTTTGATTCCTATTCCCGAATCTTCGCGCATTGAAATTCCAAATTCTTTATTTATGAAATTTATTATTTTTTTAGCTTCTTCAGAACCCTTTTTCCATTCTATTCCTGCATAGACGTCTTCAGTGTTTTCTCTGAAAATTATTATGTCCATTTGTTCTGGATTTTTAACTGGAGAAGGAACGCCTTTAATATATTTTACAGGTCTTACGCAGGCGTATAAATCAAGTTTCTGGCGCAATGTAACGTTTAATGATCTGAATCCTCCTCCTACCGGCGTGGTCAAAGGTCCTTTTAGAGCAATGAAGAATTCTTTTATGGCGTTGAACGTGTCTTCCGGAAGAAGTTCTCCGTATTTTTCCTGAGCGAGCTCTCCGGCGAAAATTTCAAACCATATTATTTTTTTTGATCCTCCGAAAACTTTTTGAACGCAAGCGTCTACGGTTTTTTTTGCCGCTTTCATTATATCAGGACCTATTCCGTCACCGGTAATATAAGGGATTATCGGATTGTCGGGGATTGACAATTTACCGTTTTCTATTGATATTTTTTTCCCGGAAACCGGAACCGTTAGTTTTTTGAATTGAACCATAATCTGAAAATTCTCCTATTTTAATTTTTGAAAAAATTCGACCGCTTTTTTATAATGCTCCGAATTTTTTTCAGAAACGAGCAATACCCGTTTGAAATTATCTTTTGCTTCTTCCTTTAAACCGAGTTTATATAACGATAATCCGTTGAAAATAAGGGAATCCGCGTCTTTATTGTTTATGGAAATAAGTTTCATAAAATATTCGTGAGCGTCGGAATAATTTTTCATATAATATGATATCACTCCCGCGTTATACAGGGCGTCCTCTCCGTTTTCATTGATTATTATCGCTTCTTTAAAATATTGCAATGCGATTCTATAATATTTTTCCATATACGCCTGTTCGCCGTTTTTTAATAAAACGTCGTATTTTTTTTGATCAAAAGCGGGGGTTGAGGTTTTAGCTTTTGATTCTTCGGCTGATTTTGGTTCTTCGGTTTTAAAAGTTTCCGACTGATGTTCGTGATTTTCTTCGATTTTTTTTGATACGGATGTATTATCAGTTTCAGAAGTCTGGGATAAATTGGTTCCGCATACCGTGCAGAATTTAATTTTATTATCGGCGTATTTTTTTCCGCATTTGGGGCATATTGCGAAATATTCTTTTTTTGTTTGAACTTCCGATTTTTCAGACGGTTTAATAAATTGAGGATCTTTATCCGTTTGCCGTGTGTCTCCCAATGACAATCCGCAAAAAACGCAGTATTTCGCAGTTGCCGGATTTTTATGACCGTTAGGGCAAATTTTATATTTGGAATCGGCGGCGTTTATATTTGTAATGCCTGAAATGATAATAGAAACCGCAAAACATATTGTAATTATCAACCACATTCTTTTTTTCATAAATCTTAACCCTCCTGAAAATTTCATTTCAATTTTTAAAATTATAGTATTTTTCACAAAAAAATCAATATTATTTAATGTTATTCTTTATTAATTCCCATATTATTTCCCACAATATCATTAGCGCTATTAATAATTCAAGAAAGTTTGCGCGGCTGTGCTGAAACATATTTGAAAGAGTTTGCGCCGTATCTAATCCGTAATCGAGTTTTGAGGATATGCTTTTATATCTGCGGTTCAGTTCAAAATGTCTTGATAAAATTTCATAAAGCTCGTCGCAAGCGGAGTTTTCCCAAGCGGTATACGGTTTGTCGAGAATCATTATATCGGATATTATCGTATGCCTTGTTTTGAGTATTTTTATTGTTTTGTCAAATAATTTGTTTGACAGTATAGGCAAAAATGATTTATACTTTTTAAACCAGTTCATTGTTTTTTCGACGTCTTCCTCGAGTATTTCAGAAAGTTTGTCGAATCTTTCAAGCGCTACGCTTTGAGATAGAGCGAAAGATATAATTTTTAAAAACGTTTGATTGAAATATGTTTTGTTGAAATATATGGTTTCGGCATACCGGTTGAAATAAAATTCTTCTTCGCTCCAATTCTTCGCATCTACCGGAGGATTTTCTTCTATTTCAAATTCAATGTCGTCAACGCGTCCTAAAATAATTTTTTTATTAAGACATTTTTCAAGTTCAATTATAAATTCTAATGATTCTTTTTCGGTATGACCGAAAAATACAATCGGTCCGAATCTGAATATATGAACGCTTTTTTGAAGAAAATTAATTATTAAAGGATCTTCCCAACGTGTAATTTGAGGCGTCGAATAATATGCGATTAGCGTATTAAAATTAATGTCTTCGCCGGTATCGTAAGCGAGTATTTTCATCTTGTTTCTCCCGTAATTGTGTGTTTTTTATCGTTAATTCGTCAGTTAGTCGAATTAAAAAAAAGGCAGTTCGAGCTGTTCCGGCAGAGCCGCTTTTATTTTGAATTTTTTCATTAAATAAGCGCAATTTTGAACCGCGTATCCGTTTTTTGGATTATTGAATACTATGAATATATCGCGAACGCTGTTCAGAATCTTAGAAGCGATATTATTGAACCATACCGATAATTCTTTGTTTGAATACAGATAGTCGGTTTGATCTTCAGGATGCGCCGGCTGCCACCAGTTGGCTGAGTTTCTTCCGTGAAATCTTATATACGACGAATCGGAGGTAAGTAGAAAATTATTGATTCCGAACATATTTTGAAATTTCGGCGCGTCTCTTAAACACATTGTAATTTTATTCTGTGAACAGAACTCTACCACATCTTGAGAAATCCAACTGTCATGCTGAAACTCTATGCATTTTTGGAATTCAATGAAACAGGCGGAAAGAACTTTTATTTTTTCAAAATTCGATTGCGAGTATTGGAATGAAAAAGGAAAATCAAGCAGTATCGGACCGAACCAGTTTCTGTTCTGAACAGCCGTAAGCGTTTTGGATAATATTTTGGCTGCGTTTATATTGTCTGAAATATTGGATTTATTGATGTTTTGTTTTGTTATTTCCTTATTGATTTTAATTCCTATTTTCAGTTTGTTTTCGCTTTCTTCGGCAAGTTCCGTTAAATTGACCGTTAGCGTCTTCGTATCGCCGGCGTGTTCTATCTCAAGATAATTGAAATATTTCGAATAATGGTTTAGCCATTTGTTTTGCTGCATATTTCTCGGATAAAATGCGGTCTGCCAGTCTTTGTGTATATATCCGGACGCTCCAATGTATATCATCTGAGCCGATTCACCTGCGTTTGTTTTGATATTTTATAAGCGTTTTTTTGTAAATTACTGGATTTGCTGTTTTCAATAAATATGCCATTTGCGAGGATTTTTCAAGCGTGGTCGTCCATAAAAATGATTCTTCGAGATTTTCTCCTATCGCAAAAGAACCGTGATATTTTAAAACCGCGATTTTTCCGTGAGAGTTCAGATATGCCGGAATTTTTTCCGCGACTTCTTCCGAACCTATCGTTTTGACAGTTTCAAAAACCGGAACCGATTTCAGAAAAAAATTTCCCTCGGAATCTACGGGGATAATTTCATTTTCTAAAATCGACATTACTATTGTGTAAGGGGGATGCGAATGTATTATCGCTTTTGCTTTCGTGTTTTTATAAATGCTTCTGTGAACGATTATTTCGCGAGAAGCTATTCCTGCCGGACTTGTTTCGTCAAGTCCGGTTTCAATTAAATCACCTTCCTGAATATCTCCAAGCATACATCCGGTTCTTGATATTATTATCCTGCCTCCGCATCTGACGCTGATGTTTCCGCTATGCGAAGCGTTTAATCCCATTAATAATAAATCTCTTCCGAATTTTTTAAATAAAGACAGCATAATTAGTTATATTGATTATCCGATTATTATCTATCGCTTTTTTCCGCTTTAGTTAGAAAATTAGGTTCTCCAAAACTGTATTTTATCTTGCTTTTCTTCTTTTCGGATTTATACCACGAATCCACAATTGAACGGGCTTTCATTATAAGAATCTTTCTGTATGAATCCGGATATTCTTCTTTATAATCAATTAAATCGGGCATTTTATAATCGAGAATTTTTACTATATGAATTCCCAATTTTGATTTTATCGGGGCGCTTACCTCGTTCAGTTTAAGTATGAAAATTGAATCGCTGAACTCGTTGTCGGTAAATAATCCGTTTCCGGTATATGATACGGGTATCTCTTTTATCAAAGACAATGTCGTGTCTTCAAGAAACGAGCTTCTTGTGAATTCGGCGCGCGGAATGTAACCAGCGATTCCTTGGGTGTCGCGCGAATTCGCGTTTGAATATTTTTTTACAAGCTGGATAAAGTTTGCTCCCGTATCCGTTAGTTCCGATTTGATTAACTTTGCTTTTTCCAATGTTTTATTGATTTCAGTATCGGAAACTAGTTTTTGTTTTATGACCATCGCTTTATCTGAAAGAGAATAGTATTCCGTGTCCCCGATTTCAGTCGCTTGAACTATCTGCCATCCTTTTTGAGTTCTGATTATATCGGAAATCTCGTATTCCTTAAGATTGAAAACCGTTTCGATGAAATTTTCCGTAACGCCTTCTTCCTGGGAAAGGTCTTCTTTAGTTAACCATCCTAAATCTCCGCCTTTATAAATCTTGAGTCCGCCTTTCTTTTTATCGTTTTTGTCTTTTTCTTCATTAACTATTTTATAAGGCTCGTCGGAAAAATTATTTGCAAGCTCTTCGAATTTTTCTCCGCTTCTTAATTTGTCGTAAATATTGTTTATTTTTATGCTTGATATGCAGCCGGCGGTGTCGTCGGTTAAATCCGTGTCGCTTATTATGATATGACGGACATATCTTTTTTCCGGTTTCAAGAAATCGCTTAAATTTTCCTTGTAATAAGTTTCAGCGGCGGGAGTGTCAATCAACAACGCCGGATTTAAAAAAATCTGCTGAACTTTCGCTTGAACCGAAGAAGCGGCGAAATATAATTTTATCTCGTCGTCCGAAACTTTTACTTTGTCTGTAAGAAGCAGTTCGGCTTTGCTTATTATCGATTCTTCGATTGCGGCTTTTTCAAGACGTTCCCACCACGCCGCAGATTGATTTTTTTTATGATATTCAAACGCTTGAGCGTTGAATTGTTTTTTATCGTCCATAAAATATTTGGCCACGCCGGTTTGTATGTCTTTAAGCGTAGGGCTTGCGTCGTATTTTTCGGCGAGATTTTTTAATAAAACGTTCTGAATAAACTGATCTGCGACGCTGTTTCTGATTTCAAGAATCTGAGTGTCGGTTAATTCGTCGTCGTAATATTTTTTCGCGTCTTCAAGCTGTTTGTTATAAGCTCTGAAATATTCTTCTTTGGTTATTTCAGTTCCGTTCACAGTTATTGCTATAGGGTCGTTTTTCTGCTGATTATTATAATGCGCTCCCCACGTCGCGAATATAGTCGTTACAAACGCGATAACTATAATCCAGATAACTGTCTTGATAAATTTTTCACGGGTTTTAAGATCCATTTTGTATAAGCTCCTTAAAAACTTAGTTTATAATTCTCTTCCGAATCGATAAAATTTTTTACAAAAGTTTTCCTATGAACGGAAACTATTCCGTTCCGTTTAATTGATTCTATGTGCTCCCTTGTTCCGTAACCTTTGTTGCTCTTAAAATTATAAACCGGAAACTCGTTATGAATTCCGTCCATAATTCTGTCCCTTGTAACCTTAGCTATGATTGACGCCGCAGATATGCTGACGCTTTTGCAATCGCCTTTTATTATAGGTATCTGTTTAACGTCAAGTTTTTTTATATTTAAAGCGTCGGTCAACAGAATGTCGGGTTTTATTTTTAATTGTTTAAACGCTTCGATTACAGCCAGATGCGTCGCCTGAAGTATATTGACTTCGTCTATTGTTTTATTATCTATTATTCCCACGCCGTAATCAATACATTCCGCCGTAATCGAGTCAAAAAGAAATTCACGTTTTGATTTCGATAACTGCTTTGAATCGTTTAATCCGGATATGTCTTTTTTCCAATCAATCATTACAACGCAGGCGACTACCGGTCCCGCAAGCGGTCCCCGTCCGGCTTCGTCGCAACCCGCGATTAGTTTTCCCTCGAATCTTTTTTCGTATTCCCGCATTTGTTCGAGGCGTTCAATTTCGGATTGCGGCTTTTTAGTTTGTTTAAAAAGACGGCGTCCTAATTGCGCCGCTGACGTCGTTTCGTCTACGCTTAACAATTCGATAAACTCCGGATCGCTCCGGCGACCAGCCGTCTTTTTATTCAATCCCTTCAAACTTAAACTGGACAAATCAAACATTATAACTTCTGATTTCTTTAAGTTTTGAATCCTTGCTTGAAGTTTTTCTTAAATAATACAGTTTTGCCCTCCGCGCTTTGCCGGCTCTGACAAATTCTATTTTACTTATCGCTTTTGAATTAACAGGAAATACGCGTTCTACTCCGACTCCGAAACTGACTCGTCTTACCGTAATCGATTTAACGTTTTTCCCTTTTCCTTTTATAGCGATTATTACTCCTTCAAAAATCTGAATCCTTTCCCGCTGCCCTTCTTTTACTTTTAAATGAACGCGAACGGTAACTCCGACTTTTAAATTTGGAATATCCGCTTTTTTGTTTTGGTCGTCAATCACTTTTACTAAATCAAGCGCCATTTTTCACCTCCTTAACCGGTGTTCGCCTTTTTTTCTTAAAATCAATAATGATTTTACGCGAATAAATTAAAACTCATAATTTCCGGAAGATAATTTTCTCTCGGTTTTTTTTACCGATTCTCTAATCATCCATTCGGCTATAAGTTTGTGGTTTCCTTCGCGCAAAACATCGGGAACCTTAATTCCTCTGTATTCGTCGGGACGCGTGTATTGGGGATATTCCAATAATTCGGCGCAGTCCTCGATACCACGATTAAAATTACCGGTTTTACAATTCCTTATTCCGTTATCGAAAATTTTCGGATTGGAATTTTCCGTCAAACTTCCGCAGCTTCTTACCGCGGTTTTTTTTTCTTTTGAATTGCGTTGTTCCGGTATTGCGGTTCCTGAATCATGAAATATTGAAAACGATTCGCTTTTTAACGATTCGCTGTTTCCAAGAACTCCGGGGATATTGCGCATTGCCGAATTGAAAATCACCAACGCCGCAAGCTCGCCGTTTGATAAAACATAATTTCCGACGCTTATTTTTTCGGGATTCAGAATCTCTGACGCGCGTTCGTCTATTCCTTCGTATCTTCCGCAAATAAATATTAACTGGTCAAAATCCGAAAGTTTTGACGCTTCCGCGGAATTGAATTCTCTTCCGTCGGGACAAGGCATAATTACCTTTCTCCGCGGCAGTAATTCTATTGATTCGAACGCTCTTACTATTGGTTCGGGTTTTAACAGCATTCCGCTTCCCCCGCCGTAAGGCGTATCGTCGGCGCAACTGTGTTTATCAAGCGTAAAATCCCGGATGTTAATAAAATTTATTTTTATTATTCCTTTGGAAATTGCATTTTTAAGTATTCCTTCTTTGAGAAATCCTTCGAAAAATTCGGGATTTAAACTTAAAAAAGTTATTTCCATCTGGATTATTACCCCAACCCTTTTATCAAATCAATATAAATAATTCCGTTTTGCGAGTCAACCCGTTTTATCACGTCTTTTATAAATGGAATAAGTATTTCTTGTCCGTTTTTTTTTTTTACTTCAAGCGCCGCGTTTGCCGGCATATCAAGAACTTCGCTGACAATTCCGAGTTCCTCGTTCTTTTCAGTTACGACCTTCATATTTTCGAGTTCGTAAAAGAAATATTCGTCTTCGGATTTTTTTGTCCATTCGTCTTTCGGAATTTCCAATAATTTGCCGCGCATTTTCTCGGCTTCGTCTCGATTGTTTACGCCGGATAATTTCAATACTATTCCGTTATTAAGATGTTTTACCGTTTCAACAACGTATTCTTCGCCTTTTATATAAACCTGTTTTAATAAATTAAAACGTTCAGCGGACTTTTTTTTCGCATAGATGTTCTGCGAAATATAAGGCGTCGCTTTTATTTCGCCTTTAAGTCCCTGAGGTTTGACGATTTTGCCGATGATTATATAATCATCTTTTTCTATCATTAAATTAATCCAAAACTTCAAGCATAATTCTGTTTTCCGATTTTGCGGACGCGGCTTTCAGTATTGTTCTGATAGCGCTGATTATTCTGCCGTGTTTTCCTATGACTTTTCCCAAATCGGACTGATTAACTTTCAATTCGTAAATAATAGTTTTTTCTCCTTGAATTTCGCGAACGCTTACTTCGTCGGGATTATCAACTAATTTTTTTACTATAGAAACTATAAAATCTTCCATAAAACTCTCCTCCAAAAAAATCAAATAATTAATTAGTGGTTAAGAATAACAATACCAGATTCAAAAAGACGTTGTTTATTAATCGCTCGATTTTGAATTTGATTTTGATTCGGCGAATTTTTTAAGCAGTCCGCTTGTCGATAACAGGTTTCTTACCGTGTCTGTCGGTTTTGCGCCTGTTCTAAGCCATTTTAACGCTTTGGATTCGTCAATCGATACCTTGTTTTCTTTCATTGGGTTATACCAACCGATTAAATCGATATATCTGCTGTCGCGGGGAGAATCATCCTCCGTCACGACTATTCTGTAAAACGGTTGTTTTTTCTTACCCATTCTTGTTAAACGCATTTTTGTCGCCAAATTAAATTTCACCTCCTGCAATTTTTTCAATTGTATAAATTATTTATTGAAATTTAGGCAATCCGCCTAAACCGCCTAATCCGCCTAAATTCATGCCTCCGGACATTCCGAATTTGGCGAATTTTGACATTTGTTTTACCATTCTCTGAGATTGTTCGAATTGTTTTAATAATTGATTTATATCCGTTACTTGCGTTCCGCTGCCTTTTGATATTCTGATTTTTCTCGGACCATTAATTATTTTCGGATTTTCTCGTTCGTCCAATGTCATTGATTGTATCATACATTCGATTTTTTTTAAATCTTTCTCGCCGGGCATCATTGTTTTCATTTCTTTGATTTGAGAAAAACCCGGTATCATAGAAAGTATGTCTTCGAGCGGACCCATTTTTTTTATTTGACTCAACTGTTCAAGGAAATCGTTTAATGTGAATTGTCCTTTTCTGAGTTTCGCCTCTAATTTTTTTGCCTGTTCTTCGCTTATGTTTTGTTCCGCTTTCTCGACTAACGATACGATATCGCCCATTCCAAGTATTCTTGACGCCATTCTGTCCGGATGAAAAGGCTCGAGACCTTCGATTTTTTCGCTGATGCCGGCGAATTTTATAGGTTTTCCGGTAACCGTTCTTATTGAAATCGCCGCGCCTCCGCGGGCGTCGCCGTCGAGTTTGGTCAGAATGATTCCGGTAACTGCAAGCTGTTTGTTGAATTCGTCCGCTACTCTTACGGCGTCCTGACCTGTCATAGAATCTGAAACGAATAGTATTTCCTGAGGATTTAGAAATTTTTTTAATCGGGCGACTTCTTCCATCATTTTTTCGTCTATATGCAAACGTCCCGCCGTATCTACGATTAATACGTCGCATCCGAGACGGTTTGCTTCTTTTAAAGATTCGTCGGCAATGACTGTTACGTCCGTTTCTTTTCTTCTTATGAATACCGGAACATTAATTTGTTCTCCAAGAAATTTTAACTGGTCCATTGCCGCGGGTCTGTATATGTCGCAGGCGACGAGCAGCGGTTTCCTGTTTTTTTTCTTTAACAAAGCCGCAAGTTTTGCGCAGGTCGTGGTTTTTCCCGAACCTTGCAGACCTACGAGTAATATGATGGAAGGAGAAGCCGTTAAATGAAGGGTGTTTTCTGTCTCTCCTAAAACGGACATAAGTTCGTCGTGGACTATTTTTATAAACTGCTGGTCCGGAGTTAAACTTTTTAAAACTTCTTCCCCTACGGCTTTTTCTTTGACTTTGTTTATAAACTCTTTTACAACCTTGAAATTAACGTCTGCTTCGAGAAGCGCCATTCTTACCTGACGCAGCGCGTCCTGTATGTTGTCTTCCGTTATTTTTCCTTTTCCACGGAAATTCTTGAATACGTTCGTTATTTTTTCAGTTAGATTATCAAACATTTACCCGTTTACCTTTATCAGATTTTCAATTTGTTTTTTTAACGCCGATTTTGTTTTATCCCGCATATCGTCTTTTTCAATTATTTGCAGCATATTGTTAATTATTGCAGTTCGAAGCCCGCTTTTTTTCGTCAACATTAAAAGTCTGTCCGTTTTTTCCATTTCATCGACCGAAGATTTTAAAACTTCCGATATGAATTGCCGGCTTACATTTCTTTTTTTCGCAATTTCGCAAATGGAAAAATCGTTATGATAATAATCCTCGAATACGTCGCATTGCGTTTTATTCAAGGTCTTTGAATATAAATCGAACAAAACGTCGATTCTCATTAAGTTGTCTATTTTATTTTTTTTTTTCATATAAAATTAATAAACGCAAACCCGATTAAACTGGAAAAATTATTAATCTTATCAAAATATTTTTATTGAAAAACCAAGAATGCTTTTGACAAGACGCTAAATTATTCCAATTGTAAAATAAAGTTTAAATTTATTTTGACAAGATTATAGATTGAAAAAAAAAGATGTCAAGCGTTTTTTATTGACGTCTTAAATTTGAGCGCAATCAGAAATTGTTCCAATAAATTTAATAAACTTTTCGTATGTCATTTCAGTTGTTTATGTGAAAAGTAAATTTTGAAATTAACTTACGACGCTGAAAGCTGCAACAAGTTGCAAAGAGCGTCGAATTTCACATAGCCGTTGATGAAATCAACGGTTAATAAAAAATATGAAAACGACCCTGTAAAGGGTCGAATTTCAAGACAGCATTAAATTCAACCCTTTCAGAGTTGGATGTTCAAGCGTTTTTATACCGCAGTTAGCCCTCGCTCCGCGCCAAGGCAGGCCGCCTGCTGTTGCTTGAAATTTAACCGCGTTCGCGGTTGCAGATTATTAAAAATAAATTGAACTTTTTGAAAATTTTTGATACATTAATAATACTGACTTCAAAAAGGAGCGAGCGTATGAACGTCAAAATTTATGATGTTATTATTTGCGGAGCCGGCCCTGCGGGAACTTCTGCCGGTTATAAACTCGTCAGCTCCGGATTGAAAGTATTAATATTTGACCAATACAAATTCCCGCGCATTAAAAGTTGCGCAGGCGCAATTCCGTATTCCCTGACCGAAGATATCCCCGAATTAAAAAATATTATTGAAGCGGAAAGCGACGAAATAATTTTTTCGAGCCGTTTAGAAAACCGGCTTGTAAAAAAATTAAAAAATAAAATTAACTTTATTATGCGAAATGAATTTGATATGCTATTGCTTGACCGCGCAAAAAAACAAGGTTGTATTTTTAACGAATCCGAGCGGCTTATTGACGCTCAAATTAAAAACGATTTAATTGAGATTAAAACAGATAAAAATATTTTGTTAACCAAATATTTAATCGGAGCCGACGGAGCGTTAAGCTCTGTTAACCGTATTTTTCAGATTATTGAAAAAAACAACGGATTGGCTATTAATGCTGAAATTAAAATAAAACCGAAGATTTTTGAGAAATTCAAGTCTAAAATATTAATTGATATTGGAGGCTGCGAAAACGGATATTTTTGGGCGTTCCCGAAAAAAAATCATATTTCATTCGGAATGGATTCGTCTAACGGAAAATATCGCGATTTCAAAAAAAAATTTTTTATGACTTTAAAAAAGATGATTGAAGATTTTAACGAAAGGGATATTATTTATATGAAAGGCGCCCCTATGCCATTTTTTAACCGAAAAGAAAAATTGAATAAAAACAATGTATTACTTGTCGGCGACGCGGCGAATCTGGTAAATCCGTTTAACGGCGCCGGAATATGCTTTGCTATTAAAAGCGGCGGATTCGCCGCCGATGCAATAATAACCGCTGAAAAAGAGAAAAAAACTATTGACAAATATAATGGTTCGTTATCGGAAATAACAGATTCTTTTGTTAAAGCTAAACATCGGGCCGAGTATTTTTTCAAATACGAAAAATTTATCGCCTCAGTTTATTCCGAAGAAAAAACTCTTGAATTGTTCGGCAAATTTTTTTTAAGGATATGAATTACTATGTTAAATAATTTAAGCATTCAATGGCATATAACCGCAGATTGCAATAACAGATGCAGACATTGTTATATGTTTGACAAAAAAACATACGAAATTGAAAAAGCGGGAGAGCTAAGCGACAGCGAATTATTTAAAATAATTGAAAATATCGAAGCGTTTGAAAAAAAATGGAACGCCGAGATAAAGCATTTTGCAATAACCGGCGGCGACCCGCTCCTGAGAAAAAATTGGTTTGAATTTGTTAAAACATTACGGAATAAAAATAAGTCGGTCTCCATGATGGGCAACGCGGATACGCTCACTGAAGAAAATTTGAAAAAATTGAGCGAGTTGGGAATATTAAGATATCAATTAAGTTTGGACGGACTGGAAGAAAAACACGATTATATTCGCGGCAAAGGCAATTTTCAAAAAACAATAAAGGGGATCGAAAAACTATCGCAGTTTGGCATTCATTCGCAAATAATGTTCTCGATGAACGCGGAAAACAAAGACGATTTGATTCCATTATTGAATTTTATAGCAAATAATTCAAGCGCAAAAAGTTTTAGTTTCGATGTTGTGTCTTCGGTCGGCAATGCAAAAAATCATTTATCCGGCGAACTTAACTCTCAGGTTTTATATAAAATTTTCCGCGAATATTTGACCGAAAAAAAACGCCTTGCAGCCGCAGGCAATCCGATTAGATTGAACGAAAAGCCCAATTTATTTAATGTTTTGCGGGCAACCGACGGCGACGAATATATAAATTCGGCAAAAGAAATAAGCGTTATTTCCGGTTGTTTAATCGGTTGGACATGCGTTTGCATATTATCGAACGGCGATGTTTTAGCATGTCGGCGATTCCCGTTGAAAATCGGGAAAATGCCTGAACAATCGTTTGAAGACATTTTTTTGGGCTCGAAAGAATTGCGCAAATTCCGGCGTCCCGAATATTTCGAGGAATGCGGAAATTGCGAATATTATAAAATATGCCGCGGCTGTCCGGCTGTTGTTTACGGATTTACCGGCAATCCGTTCGCTAAAAATCCGCTGTGTTTCAAAGATTTGTTGAAACCCAAAAAAACTTTTTTGAAACAGAATGCGGCGGCGATTCCGATAGACGTAAGTTATGAAGATGAATATAATTTAATCGCAAACAAAGCTCCTGTGAAATTTTCTAACGATATTGCCATTTTATTGAATAAGGAAGATATACAAACCGCAATTTTGAAATTAGAAAATAAAACAGAAAAAAGATTATTTATAAATAATCCAGAGGAATATTGTAAAAATAATGATTTGCATTTAACCGACTACGAGAAAATATTTGTAACGCGTTGGGATAAATCTTTATTAAAACTAAATAAACAAAAAATCTTAACCTATATTTTTCGGAAACAATTATCATAATAAAGTCGAGGCTTATATTTTGTTTATTACTGCAAAATCAAATAAAAAAAAATAAATAATTTGAACTTTTTTATGAATTTTGATACTATTTATATAATATTAGTTTGATATTTAATATATACTATTTTAATTTAAAAATTTGATGATATTGCAGGCGAATTTTTTTAAACAATATTAAATTAAATTCGGTAAAACAAAATATTTTATAATTTAAGGAGTGATAAATAATGGCTGAAAAAAACAAAAGAAAAGCGATGGAGCAAAAAATTATTGAGAAGGCGCGAACTGACAAAACGTTCAAAAAAGAGCTGCTCGAAAATCCGGCTTCCGCTCTTAAAAAATTATTTGAATTCGATATTCCTGCAAATATTAAAATCTCGGTTCTTGAAGAAAAAGCCGATCATCTTTATATAGTCTTGCCTGTTAATCCGGACGATATCGAAATACCGGCGGATATGTTAAAAAAAGTGGCTGGCGGCGTTTGCAGCTGCGACTGCGACGGCGAAATCACGGAAGGCAGCTGTGTATAATCCTTAATAGGAAAGCGTTTTAATAAAAAATCCAACTTTAAAAATTTGAAATATCAGAAGAAAATCATAAACCCTAAGACAAATTTCCGGAAAAGGATTAAGGACAAATTATACGGTTATCCTTTTCCGATGAAATTCGGCTTAGGGTTTAATAATTGTAATATCCGCCGGGAAATTCCGAAAGCGGCCGGTATTCGCGCAATTGATTAAAAATAGGCAATGAGATAATTTTATTATCAAGAGTAAAAATTAATTTATTTAATTTTAATTGATTGATATGGCGCTGAAATTCGGATTGCGAGAGCCGGATGTTATATTTTTCTTCAATAATACGCGTCATATTGTCAATTGTAATACCTGATTCCGATTCCAATATTATTATCCGCTCTATTTCTGAAACAAGAAATATTTTACAGTTTTCAGGGTCGCGCGTATCCGTAATTTTCATTTCGCCATTGCTATCAGACATAATTAAATCCGGCTTATTTTCAATATACGGCAGATATTCATTTTTTTTATTCCATAATTCAGTCCATTTTTTTATAATGTTGCAAAACAATTTAAATGGCGAGTCAAATTTGGATTTAAGCAGCAGTTTACGGCGGACTATTGAATTTTCATCTGTGAAATTAAACGCTATATTATATAAATCATTTTTATTAAGCGGATAAATATATTCATACGCTTTGATTGGCTTGAATTTCAAGTTATATTCCGCCTGATTTTTAAAATAATAACTAAACCGTTGATATATTATCGGTATCAGTTTATGAGGCGGCTGAAAATGAAAAAAAAGCGGCAGATATTCCGCTGTTTCAGCATACCAATCCTCGTTTTCTCCAGGCATATTGAATAAAAGATTATAATCGACATTTATTCCGAAAAACCGGCTGAATTTCAGTAATTGAATATTATCGAATACATCTATTGATTTATTAATCAATTTTAAAGCAGAGTTATGAAAGCTTTCTATGCCCGCCATAATAAACGAAACTCCGCATTCGGACATTTGGCGCAAAATATTCTTCGACAGTATCGCTCTGCATAAATAAGCGGTTTTTATTCTGTCGTCTAATTCGATTATTTTCGGCAGATCGTTTTTAACAAACGTTGGATTTAAAGTATTGTCAATAATATGAAAATTATAAATTTGGTATTTATCAGTTAAATATTTTATTTCATTAATAATACGGTTTCCGGATTTAATCCGGTAATTATTTGTTTTTCCGGTTTCGGCGCAAAAACGGCACAGCGAATTGTCAAAACGCAGGCAGCCGCGCGCAGTTTCAAGAAGTAGCGACGATTTTATTTTATTTTTAAACGAGCTCTTTTCGAGCGTTTTAAAATAATCGCCGTAATCCGGATAAGGAGTAGAATCAAGATTATTAATAATAATCCGAGGCGCGTCCGAAATATTTTTAGAATTAAATGTAGAATCTTTTACAAAAACGCCCTCCGGCAACGTTTTATTTGCGTTCGCGCGATTGTCAAGAATCATCCGGCATAATTCAGGGAACGCGTTTTCCGCTTCGCCTGAAACGGCATAATCTATGCAATCAAAATTCTTGACTGCCGTTAATCCCATTATTCCTTCGCACTGAGAACCGCCTAATATTGTCGTTATCAACGGCGATTTTTCTTTTATCTTTTTAAATAAAGCTATCGACGGCGTCATTTGCTGAAACATCGCTCCCGCCGCGATTATTCGAGGATTTAGATTTAACAATTTTTCAGCGGCGTAATCAATAAATTCTCCGGCTTGCGTTCGTAATCGCGACAAGATATGATATAAATCATCGACTTTAAAATTGTAAATCAATCTTTTCTTACCAATATATTTATCGGCGGCTATTTTTAAAAAATCATCGACGGAAGGAGAAAATTCAGGAAACGCTTTTTTTGCGAATGTCCATTCTCCGATAATTGAATCTCCGTATAAAGTAATGAGATTATAATCTTTCAATCCGATTTTATCGGCGAATTCAAGATTAAGATAAAGCGCCTCGGATTGCATTCCGTATTCAGAAAGGGCTGATTTCAATAAACTAACGCCGTAAAGCGGTTTTTCGACTGTGGCGTAAGGCAATGACAGTAATAAAATATCGTTCATACTTTTAAATTTTAAGAATAAACGCAAGCGCGGCGAACAGTAACGCATATCCGCAATAAATTAAATTTTTGGAAATATTGTAATGAACAAATAACGCGTCGAGTTCTTCGCGTTTTGATAATTGTTCAAGCGCGGATTCGCGGAACATAATAGTTTTTTCAGATTGAAAAAAATTAGCGTAATCATTATTTTTCTTCATTGTTAATCACTCTTCCGTTAGCGCCTTATTAAAAAAATCTAAAATTTATTGCAAAATTTTTTTTTGCTCATATTGAAACATAATAAAAATACCGTGTTTTGGCGACTTTAAAAAAGTCCGACTTTTTTAAAAAGTTAAAAATATTATTGCGTAAAAAACAAACGAAAACCGTAATATCCTTTTGTTTTGATTTCTCCGTTTTTATAGAATTCAAGTTTTATTTGATGCGTAATTTTATTGACAAACAGTTGCAAATCGAATTTGCCGATTCGGTCTAAAAACAACATGTTTTCTTCGATAAGGTCATTGTCTATAGGGCATTTTATTTTTTCGTTCCATCCTAATGAATTATTTTTTTTTGGCGCCGAGCATAATTTTTTTTCTGACAAATAGCAAAATATATTATTTAAAACAGGAGAACAACCGACGCTGTCGGTTTTAGTATGCAAACAAAACACTCCTATTTTTTGAGGATTATCTGCTATATCAAAAGCCGCGTATAAATCTCCTGTGATTTTTTGAACATCAGTAAGAATTTTAATTTGAGCGGCTGATAAACTAAAACCGTATAATTTTTCCGCAAGTTCGATTATTTTATCGGCTGACATATTGGACGCTGAGACGCGGCCGTAGTTATTGCCGAAATTCGTTAAACCGCCGAAACTGAACAGATTTGCGCCGCCGGTCAAATTTTCAGAAAATAAAGTTATCGCGTCGGTTAAATTTTTATCAGGTTTGCCGCCGGTCAATATCGTTTGTATATTTTCGATTGTTTCAATCAATTCGCAGTTTTTAATTTTTAAGAGGTTGGATTTGCTATGCAGCGAATAAAAATACCTCGGGATTGGAATTGAATTTCCGCCTGATTCGTCAGGGATATCAAATTCAAGCCAGAATTGATTAATATATTTATTTGGCAGCGAGGATTTATCAGCCCAGATTTTACAGAAATCGCGTATTCGCCGCCAATCTTCATTTTCAAAAAGCCGGCAGTCGA
Organism: bacterium; assembly: GCA_036733285.1. Classification (GTDB taxonomy): domain Bacteria; phylum JAGOBX01; class JAGOBX01; order JAGOBX01; family JAGOBX01; genus JAGOBX01. The sequence goes on along the minus strand of DAINAU010000007.1, from coordinate 28,668 downwards.
TTGAATCGTAATTTCTCAATCCCGCAAATATTTCGCGGCGTCCGTATTTTTTTAACAGCGCGACCGCGAAATCCACTCTTCCGCTGTCCGCGCTGTGATTATCAAGTCTGCATTCGAATCCGAAATCAAGAATCGGCAGAACTTGCGCAATAGGTTCAATTAGTTTAATATTGCGGGATAAAACCAATTCGCCGCAAACTCTGTTCTCTAAAAATTTCAGCAATGATATTAACCGGTTTTTTATAATCATAATTTTATATTTTCTGCCGTTCGGCTAATTTTTTAAAAACTCCGTCGCAATTAATCAAATCGTTGTATTTGCCTATTTGAACAACTTCGCCTTTATCCATAACAATTATTTTATCCGCTTTCATAATAGACGTCAAACGATGCGCGACAATAATGCGCGTAATCTTCAATTTCTCAAGATTTTTTATAACTTCCGACTGGACATTGTTGTCAAGCGCGCTGGTAGCTTCGTCGAGCAATAGAATTTTAGGGTTAGCCGCGAGAGCGCGCGCAATTAAAATTCGCTGTTTCTGTCCGCCGGAAAAGGTCTGACCGCCCGCATTAATTACGGTATTCATTTCCATAGGCATTTCGCTAATATCTTCGGCTATGCCCGCGAGTTCTGCTGCGTTCCATGCGTCTTCAAGCGTTATCGGCAGCGAACCGGCGATATTAAATAAAATATTTCCGGTCATTAAATCGCAGTTTTGAAGAACAACGCCTATCTGCCTGCGCAAAGCGTTTATATCGAGAGCATTAATATCCTGTTTGTCAAACAAAACCGCGCCGCTTTCAATATTATAAAAACCGAGCAATATTTTAATAAGCGTGGATTTCCCGCTGCCCGATGTTCCTACTACCGCGGCGAATTCGCCGGGATTTATCGAGAACGACACATTCTTTAACGCAGGCGCGTCAGCCGGATGATACCTGAATGTTATATCGCATAAATCAATTGCGCCTTTCAACACCCCCGGATTTTTCTGGTTTTCGGATTTTGTCGTTTCCGGTTTGGCGGTTATAATATCTTTTAAATTGTCATATAACGGAAAAATATATATTAATTGCGTCGCCGAATTGAACATAATCATATTAGACATAGCGAAAGTCATTAATGCAAATAAAAACGCGGAAAAATCCGCGGGCGATATTTTTATTGCTCGAAATACCGACAGATACGCGAATACCGCGCTTACTAATAACAACGGCAGCGATGAATTAAGCGAATGTATAAATTGACCGATTAACCGCGAATCATAAAGCCATTTCCGCTGCCGGCCGAACATTTTCGCCCAAGCAAGATACACGAAATTTTCCGCGCAGGCGACTTTAATTTTCGAGACCCCGGCAATAAGCTGCAGCATAAAGCTCGACATCTTGCTTTCCATAACTATATACGGTTTCATATATTTCAATTGCATAAAATTTGCTATTATATTGAATGCCAAAAACGCTATTGTCAAAAATCCGATAATTATCGCGAGTTTGGCGTTGAAACAGAAAAGTATTATGTAATTAAGCAAAGAAAACAATGAGTATAATATTGATATTATCGTTATACCGGATAATTTTTGGCGAATCAACATAACGCTCAGCGTTCGCTCAACAAGCTCGCCTGAAGAGTATCTGTTAATATACTCGACCGGTAATTTTAAGACCCTGTCCATAACCGCGGATTGCATAGTTTCATCAATAATGCCTTCAAGTTTTAACAAACCTATATTCTTTGCGATTTCAAATATCGCAGATCCGATTAAAACGCTGAACAGCGCTAAAGCCATATATATAAGCGGCGTAAAATCTGCGTTCGGCAAAATAGAATTTATTATAATCTTGACCGCCAAAGGCGCGGCTATCGTTATCAGTCCGGCTATTAGCCCGTATTTTATTATTTTTTTTAAATCTTTTTTTAACGCCGGATAAACAAACGCCAAAATATCCGTTAATTTTAACGGTTTATCCTCGAATGTCCTGTAAAATTTATAGCCGTATTCGCGTATATTTTTTTCATTGAAATTATCCGCAATTTGTTTTTCGTCAGTAGCCGTATTATGAATAATAATTTTACCGTTTGGCTGCGGCAATAATAAAACCGGCTCGTCATTTTTTGTAAATGCGAGAAGCGGCGAGCTTAATGTTTTGCGCCAGCCGGATAATAATTTGACTTTTCGGTTCCTGATCGACGAATAATTCAGAAGTTCGTTTAACGGCTCTTTGGATTTGCGTTCATCGTAATTCGGCGGAACTGTTAACTGAATATTCAACTGTTTGGCGAGTATAACAACGGCAGAGAGCAACGGCTGATTTTCGATTAATATTTCAGACGCTTGTTTTTGAACGATTGCGCTATTTAATATATTTTCCGCGCGCTCAGCCGCGGCTTCGGACGAGTTAAGACGGTTATTCAGTATATTATACTCGTCAGCTATAAAAATGCTTCTATTGATATTTTCAAATTGAAGTAGAATCCGGTAATAATAATCAAGCGATTCGGCGAGCGAGTTGTTTTTAAGTATTTCAATTGTGGCGAACAATTGAATTTCAGCGTTATTGGCGAATTGAATATACGAATATTCGGAAATCGGAAAATATTTATTGGTTTTGTCGCCGCCGGCTTCAAGCGTGTCAAAATAAAAAAAATCGGCTGCCGCGTTAAGCCAGAATACCCTCTTTTGCGATTTCAATTTTTGTTGTTTTGAAATTTTAACCGCGCCCGCGTCATCTATTATTAAATCCGCCGATAAATTTAAATTGTCCGCGGCGCCAAAATTAAGCGATATAATCCAACTTTCCAGCAATTTTATAAATTCATCGATTAATATTAATCCCCGAGTTTCAATTAACGCCATTAATTCTTTAAATGAATATTTAACCAGTTGGCAATCAATCGACGGAACGGCGACAAACGCGCAATTTAGGTTTTGAGCGGAAGAATTCATACTGAAAAACGCGCTGTCCGCATTTGCAGAATAATAAAAATGCCGTTTGCCAATTATTTTAATATCTCCGTTGATTTTTAAAGGCGCAAAGAATATATCGGCATAGCCCGAAATAATATAATATATCGAATCCGGAGCGTCAAGAATAATCGGTTTGTTCGCGCCTGATTCAATCAATTCGCCGCTTTCTAATAAAAAATTTTTGATGCAGTTTTTCATAATTGTCAAATTTCGCGCGTCAGCGACGCGTAATACCCGTTTAATTTGATTAGTTCTTCGTGAGTTCCTCTTTCGACCGGCGAGCCTTTATGCAATACGATAATTTCGTCGGCGTCGCGGACAGAGCTTAATCTATGCGCGATAATGACGCAAGTCAAACCGCGCCGTCTTAAATTCTCGTCAATTATTTTTTCGGCTACCGGGTCAAGCGCGCTTGTCGCTTCGTCGAGTATTATTATGCTCGGATTATTTACAAGAGCGCGGGCTATTTCAAGCCGCTGGCGCTGACCGCCGCTGTAATTCTTGCCGTTTTCCGAAACAAACGAATCGTAGCCGCCGTTTCTTGCGGATATATCATTGTGAATATTTGCGTCAGTTGCGGCAGTAATCAGTTGGTTTTCAGGTATCGACGAATCCCAAAGCGATAAATTCTCGCGGACGGTTCCCTCGAACATAAAAATATCTTGATCAACGAGCGCGATAGAATTCATCTTTACTGCGGATGGAATCTCCGCAACCCGAATATCGTCGAATAATATCTCGCCCGACCACGCCTCGTATAAACCCGAAATTAACCGCGACAAAGTAGATTTGCCGCAGCCGGTATGTCCGACTATCGCCACTCTTTTGCCTGGCTCGATTACCAAATTAAAATTTTTAATCAGCGGTTTATCAAGCCGCGAATACCCGAATGTAATATTCCGCAATTCTATCTTGCCGTCGAGTTTAATCTTATTAATTTTTCTTGGAGCCGTATTCCGCTCATTAATTTTACAAGAATATACATCGTCGACGCGGCGCAGCATGCTTTCGGTATCCTGAATATGCGCAGTAAGCGCGATAATCCGGCTGACCGGCTCAAGAGTCAACATTATTAAAAACTGCAAAGCGAGAAGCGAACCTACTGTCAAATGACCGTTTAATACGCGGTAGCCGCCGATTAATATCAACAACGTTATATTGAGCGAAACAATTACCGACGGCGTGGCTGCAAGTATTTGCGACAGTATTCCGACTTGACGAATTTCATTCAGCAATCTTGAATGATAGCCGCTCCATTGCGAAAAATAATCAGACTCGCGGCCGCTGGATTTATACGCTTCAAGCATCTTTAAACCGTTGGAAGTGATAGAAAAAGTTTTTGAAAACTCCTGAATCTGCCGGTGATTAGCGTCTCGCCGCAATTTTGAAATATATCTGAAAAACAAATAATTAGCGGCAATTAAAAATAAAGTGATTAACGCGATTATATAATCCGCCCAGAAAATTGCGCTAATAAAAAAAACAATTTGAAAACAATTCAACAGGTTGGTCGCAATATCGCCGGACAGCATAAACGATATGCGTTCGTTATATTTATTGCGCTGACTGATTTCTCCAGGATGCCGCTGATGAAAAAAATTTATATCCAGTTTCAACAGATATTTTAGGAAGTCAGACGCAGTCCGCAGCGCGAGTTTCATATCGAGTAAAACTAATATTTTTTGTTGAAAAAAAGTCAACAAAAACTTAAAGCAAAGCGCCGCAATAATGCCGAGAGTCAAATAAACGCCAAGCGTCGAATTATTTAAAATCAGAACTTTGCCCAAATATTGTTTGATTAATAACGGAAATGCGATTCCCGGCAACGCAAGCAGCCCGCTTAATAAAACTGCGCTCAGAATATCATTTTTATAAAATATAAGATTTTTGAAAAGAGCTTTAAGAAAATTATATTCTTCGCCGGATTTTTTAAAATCGGCTGTCGGCTCTATAACAAGCGTCAACCCTGAATATGATTTGTCGAATTCTTCGATAGACACGGTTTTTGGTCCTGCCCCGGGGTCGTTTAAAAACGCTTTGTTTTTTTTGAAACCTTCCAGAACAAGAAAATGATTGAAGTTCCAGAATATTATTACCGGCATGCGCAGCTCTCGCAATTTCTCAATGCTTTTTTTATACGCTTTTGCGGAGCAACCGTAATTTTTCGCGGCTTGGAGTATATTATAAGCGTTCGAGCCGTTGCGCGATACGCCGCACGCTATACGAGCTTCTTCGAGCGGTATATGTCTGCCGTAATATCCGAGAATAATAGCAAGCGCTGCGGCGCCGCATTCAGCCGCTTCCATTTGCAATACAAGCGGAGTTTTTACTCTTTTGTTTTTTTTCGCCGATATAAATGTATTTAAAATATTTTTCATATTTCAAGTAACTTATTAATAAACAATTTAAAATATTTTATTTTAATCTTATTCAAAGTCAAGAATAAAAGTCGAGTCCATGACTTGCGAGCGCGGTCGGAAATTGTTCCAAATTAATTTTAATAAATTTTTCGCGTTATGAATAAAAACTATTCGGATAATGAATTTATTTATTATGAAAGAATGTTTAAAAAAATAACTATGCCATAAAATCGGTAATATTTTTGAGATGATACTACTAAAGTATAACGCCTGCGCCGAGCGCAAAATCTCCGTCGTAAAAAACCGCGAACTGACCCGGCGTAATCGATTTTTGCGGAGTGTCGAATTTCACCATAATTTTTCCGGATTCATAAGGCTTTATAATCGCGTCCGCTTCTTTATGCAAATATCTTATCCTGCATTTAATCCTCATTGCGCTTTCAAGATATGGAATTGAAATCCAATTAAGATTATTCGCGTATAATTCGTCTTTAAACAAATCGCCTTCTTTTCCGACATAAATTATATTTGCGCATTTATCTATTCTGGTCACATATAACGGCTCGTTATAACTTATGCCGAGTCCGCGTCTTTGACCTATAGTATAATATATTATTCCTTTATGTTCTCCTAAGGTTTCTCCCCATTCGGTTTTTATTAAACCCTTTGAAACGTTTTTTTTCTCAAGAAGGTCGGTATATTCGCCAGAATAAAAATCCTGACTTTCTTTTTTTTTTGACGACGGAAGTTTTAAATTTTCAGCTATTTCCCTGACCTTTTTTTTTGTCAAATCTGAAAGAGGAAAAATAATTTTAGATAATTGTTCTTGAGAAAGCATCGATAAAAAATAGGATTGATCTTTAGTTAAATCTAACGCTTTTTTTAATTTGTATCTCGAAGACGTTTCATCAAATTCTATTTTTGCGTAATGTCCGGTCGCAAAATAATCGAATGAAACTCCGGTTTTTTTCAGATTATTCAATAGCGCGTTAAATTTAATGTTTTTATTGCAAACAACGCACGGATTGGGCGTTCGTCCGTTATGATATTCGGATTTAAAATAATTAATAATATAATCGTTATACTCGCCGGCTAAATCTATCATATGAAACGGAATTTTCAATAAATCGACGGTTTGTTTTATAATCTCCAAATCTTCTTTCTCGTTTCCGCTAAAACAAGCGTCCTTAAAATTTACCGGCGAATATTTTTCATTCCAGATTTTCATCGTGGTTCCGATAACATTGTATCCTTTTTCAATTAATAAAGCCGCCGCAACCGACGAATCGACTCCTCCGCTCAATCCTATAACAACAGTCTTCAAAATATTCCCCGCCTCCTTATATTTCCATTTGATTTTATTTCCTGATATTTTTCCTCAGAATTTCAGCGGTTAATAGTTCGGGAAGAATAATGTAAGATTTACTCTTGTCCGCGGGAATAACAACATACAAAGGAACGCTTGAACGCTTGAATTTCTCAAGCGCTTCGGAAACTTCCTTGTCGCCGTCAGTCCAATCCGCTCTTAAATGAACGACATTGTATAATCTAAAAAAATTTCTGATTTCTTCGGTTTCAATAACGTTTTTCTTGTTTAACTGACAGGTCAAACACCACTCCGCCGTGAACTCTAAAAAAATAGTTTTATCGGTTTTCATATAATTATCAAATTTGGTTTTTGAATACTTTATCATTTCATTGGTTTCAGAAACAACGCTTTTATTATTTTTTGGGGCGAGATGCGGATATGCGAAATAATTGAATCCTGAAATAAGAATCGCCGCTAAAATAAAATATGCAAAGAATTTTTTAGGTTTATTCCAATATAATATTTTACCGTATATCCAGCAGCAAAACGATACAATTATCAAATATATTATTACGTCGAATAAAGCGGCGTCTCCAGATAGTTTTTGAAGAATATACAATAACCATACTACCGTAAGAATTAACGGGAATCCGAGAAATTGTTTAAAGACTATCATCCAGCCGCCGGATTTGGGTAAAACTCTGACAAATCCCGGATAAAACGCGGCAACAATATAAGGAACCGACATTCCGATTCCAATCAATAAAAACATTAAGATTATCATATAATAATTTTGAGAAAAAGCGAAACCGAGAGCAGTTCCTAAAAAAGGCGCCGAACAAGGAGTCGCAAGCAAAACGGCAAGAATCCCTTCGAGAAATTTAGAAATATAAACGTTTGCGTATTTAGATTTCAGATTTTCAATTCTATCCGAACCGGCAACCGCTATCTCGAATACGCCGAAAAGATTTAACGCCGCAATCAGAAGTATAGCCGAAATAAAAATAATAAAACCCGAATTTTGGAACTGAAATCCCCAACCCGCGTATCCGCCTGAAATTTTTATAATTATTATCGCTAAAGCAATAATCAGAAAAGAGCATAGAATTCCAAATACAAAAAATAAATTCGTTGTTGCGATTTGTTTTCGGGTCAACGATTTCTGTTTTACCAAACCGAGAATTTTAATTGATAAAACAGGCAAAACGCAAGGCATTACATTTAAAATAATTCCTCCTAAAAAAGCGTAGAGCATTATAAGAATTAAATTTGTAGGAACTGCGCCGTCTGTATTATTTTTTTCCGACGCGTCAGTTTTAAAAACAATAACGCCCGTTTCCGCGGCGGACGCCGCGGTTTCATATTTCAAATTGGTTTGAATAATTGACGTATCGATTTTTTTTCCGGTTTCTATAGGTTTAAAATCCGGTTTTTTATTACCGTCTTTTTCAATCTTTTTTTTATCTTCTTCTTCTATTTTAATTTTTAAATCAAATGACGACTTTTTAAGCCATTCAGGATAAACATTTTTCTCTGAAAAATTTTTTTCTTCCGGTTCAACTTCTATTTTGATTTTGTTTTTGATTTCGGCGGGCGGATAGCACGAAAAATCGTCGCAAGCCTGAAACTTAAAAGCGATTAAAAGTTCGATTAAAGCGTTATTTATAATTTTTTTTGAATCAAATTGAATACTTGAAAAAATGAAAATTTCATCGGAAAAAACAGATAATCCCGATTCCGAATAAGAGGATTTAAATGTTGACGGCGCAGGATAATCATATTCGATTTTTTTTATTGTTTCGTTTAGGATTTCAATTTTCGAAGGGATTAAGTATTCGTCTTTCGGAGCGTTGGAATTGATATGGAATTTCTTGTTGATTTTTATCCTGACGCCTAAAATTATTTTTTTTGAAACAGATACTTTCGTTGGATAATGAAATATCTCAAACTCGTCGATAAATTTATTTTCATTCGCTTCGACCTGCGGTAAAAAAATACTAACGGCGAAAATAACTAAACAAAATATTGTAGATATTCTATGAATCAAACGTTTTGTCTCCAATAATTCAAGGTTGAAAGCAAAGTGTCTTCTATTTTAATTTCAGGATTCCAGCCCGTAAGTTTATTTAATTTTGAATAATCTCCTTTTAATTTCGGAATATCGACTTTTCTGTATAATTTATTGTCGACGGCAATCTTAATATTTTTTACCTCCGAAAATGAAACAAGCGTTTCAAGCAGATTTTTCATTGAATAACAATTGTTCGTCGCCACGTTTATAATTCTATCTTCGGGGTTTTCAAATTTTTCAATTTCTGATATTAAAGAATACGCCCGAACCGTATCGCGGACGTCGGTAAAATCTCGTTCGGCTGATAAATTGCCGGTAACGATTGAATCGGTATTTCCATATTTCTCTATTAAGGCGACTTGTTTTGCAAACGACGATATGGCAAAATCGTCTCTTTGATGCGGTCCTATATGATTGAACGGTCTTATAATCGTTCCGTTTATCATATTCATACTCATATAATATTTAAAAAATAATTCAGAACTGTATTTTGATATGGCGTATGGAGATTTAGGATTAAGCGGGAAATTTTCGCTTATCGATTGACCGGCGCATGATTGCTCGTAAACGTCCGCGGAACTAATGAATACAAAACGAGGTTTATACGGAAGATTTGACGCCGCTTCAAGAACATTGTTAAAACCCTTTATATTCGAGTCGATTGTTTTTGAAATATGAGTGAAAGAATATCTCACCGATGAAATAGCCGCAAGATGAAAAATAATGTCCGGTTGAAATTCAAGAAGCAGTTGTTGAAGCTGCGGCTTGTCGCTAAGGTCGCAGAAATGAATTTTAATTCCCGGAAACTTCTTTACAAAATATGCGGAAGTTTCAGCGGGAAAAAAAATTCCCGACACTTCGTTTCCCTTTGAAATAAGATGCTCCGTAAGATGAATGCCTGCAAATCCCGTTATTCCGGTAATAAATACTTTTTTCATTTCAATTGTAATCCTTGATAATATTCGCTTTAAATTTAAGATGCTGATTTTTAAAAATATCCGAAAAAAAATTCTGCGATTCAAGATTGACGTTTTCAAACAAAGGCAAAAAAGAATCGAAAAATTCCGGAAAAGTTTTGCAAACGCATTCTGGCGACTTCACCGTCAATCCCGGAATTTTCAGCGCGGCAAGCGAAAAAGCCATAGCCATTCTGTGGTCTTTATAAGTGTCTATTTCCGCTGGAATATAATCTTTTCCCTCGCTGTTACCTGTAACGCTTATCCAATCCGTTCCATATTCGACGGCGGCTCCGATTTTTTTTAATTCGCATATAATCGCGTTAAACCTGTCGCATTCCTTATATTTTAAATTTCCAATGTTAACGATTTTAGTTTCTCCGTTTGCAAAAGCGGCGGTTACCGCAGCCGTTGGAACCGCATCCTGCATTTTTGACATATCTATTTCTCCGGCGCATTTTAAAATCTCCGGCGGCGTTATCAAAATAACATTTTGACCGGAGTTATGTCGTATTTTACATCCGGTTTTCTCAAGAAATTCAAGAAATTTTTTGTCTCCCTGTTTGCTGTCGTAATCAAGATTTGATATTTCAACCGGCATACCGGATATCGCCGATAAGCCGAAAAAATACGAAGCCGCGGAATAATCTCCTTCGATGTTCAATTTTGAAAAATTATATTTTTGCCTGCGATTTATTTTAAATTTACAGCGATTGTCATATTCGATTTTGACTCCTGATTTTTCCATCATGCTAAGGGTTAAATCGATATATGACGAAGCCGGATTCTTCAAGCAATTAATAGTAAAATTATCATATAAAACTGGAAAAGTTAAAAGAACCGCGGTAAGAAACTGACTGCTTCTTTCAGCGTCGATAAACGTTTCGTTCAAATCGTTTATTTTCTCGATATGCGCCGTTATTCCGCGTTCTTTATCCTCTGATATTTTTCCGGTTATAAGCTTATTAAGACAGTCTAATAATTCCGATATTGGTCTTTTATGAAGTTCCGGTTCGCCGAATAATCTGAAATCGCCTTTTATTCCGAGAAGATAAGGCGGCAAAAAACGGTATGCGGTGCCGGCGTATCCAAGATATATTTCCCTGCTCCTCGGCGGAGCGTTTCCTGTTTTCATTAGTTGGTTATTATCGGCGGAATACTTGAACGAAACGCCTAAATCGTATAAGGCGTTAATCATAATAAGCGTGTCTTCGGAAATCAGAATATTTTCCAAAACCGGATTATTTTCGCTTAACCCCAAAATAAGCAACCCTCTGTTAGTCGAACTCTTCGAACCCGGAGCCGCAAACTTTAAACCGTTTTTTTTTTTATATTTTTCTTTGTCAAAAAATGTGAATTTTATTTTTTTCATAACTGATTTATACTTTATATTTTGAAGCTTCTTTAATCAAACTATCGCCTGAACTCTTTAGATTCTGCAGCGTTAAAACTACCGAAGATACCCTTGATTTCCATTTTGAAGTTAATTGTTCGAAATATTTTATCCTTTTATTAGAATCAATCGACCCCTGATTTAATACGTTTTTTAAATCAATATATTCGGCGTGATATGAAGTTTTTATTTTTTCTTTTAACAAAAAATTCCAATAAGCTATCAGATAATAAAAGATTCCTGATTTTAAAAGTTCAGTCGAATCAAGCTCGTTGTTTTGAAGACGGCAGTCTGACAACGTTTTATATAATTCTATGAATAATTCTTTATCGGAATTATATACCGCTTCCATTCCTTTTTCGTCGAATTCAGAAATAACCTCGTTGCATTTATTTTCAAGTTCGCCGGATTTTTCAATAAAATCAACAAAATCTTCGTAATAATCAAAACTGTAATTCCGTTCGGAAATATATAAAACAAGATAAAGAACTATATTTTTCTTCAGACATTCGTTAAGATAAAACAGTTTAGGATTATTTTCTCCGGTTCTGTCTCTTTTAAGTTCGTTAAGCGTTCTTTCGCCGAATTTTTTTTCCACTCCGGATTTGTCGTTTCCAAAAGTCTCGCTGTATGATTTTCTTATTCTGCATAATTCCCGATTATCCTCGTTTTTTTCATTTCCGGTTATTCTTCTCTTCGTATCTTGATTATCGGATTGTTCTGAAATATCCGTTTCGGTTTCATATTCGATTTTTTCGTCTAATAATTTGAATTGAATAAAATTCGAATATTCCATTGTATTTCTGCCGTGAGTGTTTATATTGGAAATCTCGTCTATCAAATCTTTTATTCCTCTTACTTTTTTTGTGAACGCGTCTCTGATTAAAGTCATCAATTGCTCTTCGGAAAAAGGATGCGGCAAATACGAATATACCCCTCGTCTTATAAGTTCTATCAATAATTTTTTGTTGATTGCCGGAACCGTAGCCACAAGCGGAATATCTGTAATCAAATCCGCTTTATGAGCTTTAATAAAAAATTCCGGCCCGTCCATAATCGGCATCCATATATCAAAAAATACTATCCTTATTAAATCGCCGTATTTGCCGAGCATATACAGTCCTTCAATCCCGTTTTTTGCCTCGATTATTTCAAAAATCTTTTTCCCTTCGAGTTTTTTTATAAAATGTTTCCTGTTTGAATACGAATCGTCTATGACAAGCAAATGAACTTTTTTAAATTTTTCTCCCTTTTGAAAAGACTCATACGTTAATAAATCTACGATTTCAGAATAAATGCAGTTTATATTTTCCATAGTTTTATTCCAACCCGTAATCTTTAATTTTACGCTGTATCGTCCTTAAACTCACGTTTAATATTTGAGCCGTTTTTGTTTTATTGAAATTAGTCATTCTTAACGTTTCAAGTATTGCGTTTTTTTCAATTTCCGCGAGCGTCAATATTTTTCTATCTTCGGAAATATTCGTGAAATGCGGCAGAGCCGATTTAGAAACCGATACCTCTTTTCCGCGTTCTTCAAATTCTTTATTGTATTCGCTTCTGATTTCATAAGGCAAATCCGCGTATTTTATTACGCCGTTTTCATTCAGCACCACCATATTTTCAATCACATTTTTAAATTGCCTTATATTCCCTGGCCAATAGTATATTGATATAACTTTCAAAACCTCAGGTTCTATATTATTAATTTGTTTTGAATATTCTTTGCAAAACAAATTGAAATAATATTTAAATAGAGAGGGTATATCTTCGCGTCTGTTTCTCAAAGGCGGCAGTTCAAGATTTACCACATTTATCCTATAATATAAATCTTCGCGGAATCTTCCCTGTTTGACTTCCTCTCTCAAGTTTTTGTTTGTGGCGAAAATAAATCGCGTATTTATCTTTACAGGATTATTTGAACCGAGTCTGAATATTTCCCTGTTTTCTATTACTCTTAATAATTTCGCTTGAACTGATACGTCCATATCTCCTATTTCATCGATAAATAAAGTCCCGTCGTTAGCCGCTTCAAATTTTCCCGTTTGAGATTTCACCGCCCCTGTAAAAGCTCCTTTTTCAAAACCGAACAATTCGCTTTCAATAAGATTTGCCGGAATTGCCGCGCAATTCACCGTTATAAAAGATTTTTTATAACGTTCGCTTAGATTATGCGTCGCTTCGGCTATCAATTCTTTTCCGGTTCCGTTTTCGCCCGTTATTAAAACTGAAACCTTTGTGTTTGCTATTAATTTGACTTTTTTTAAAATTGTTTTTAACGATTTGTTTTTTCCGATGATATTATCGAATATTATGTCCGGCTTTATCAGTTCCGCGTTGTCCGCCGAATAAAATTCCGCTTCTTCCACAAGTCTGATTAATTTATCGTTTTCAACCGGTTTCAATATATAATCGTATGCCCCGAGTTTCATTGCTTGGACCGCGTCCGGAACCGTTGAATCGTCTGTTATTACTATCGCCCTGGACTTTGGACTGTCAAGTTTTATTATTTTTAATAAATCGAAAACTTTTTTATTTCCAAATTTAAAATCAAGAAATACAACGTCGAATTCGCCGCTGTTTATATAAGCTGCCGCTTCTTCGTAATCGTTGCTGTATTTCACGGAATATTTATTTTCAATCAAAACTTGAAAAATTTCCGATTTATTTCCCTGTTCGCTTATCGTTAGAATTTTAAGCATTTTGTCAAATCCGATTTGTATTCGATTATCATCCGGAATTATGTGGATTTTATTATTTGAAATAGAGATTTTGCTTTTGATAATTCCTTGTCTATTTCTGATACGATTAAGGTTTTAATCAAATCCGGCGTTATCCGGTATTTTACGACATATTGTTCCTGAAAATTATTTATATAATAATCTCCGCTGTTTCCTATGCGTTTTGCCTTGCATAAAAAATCCGATAAATAAACTATCGCGGATAATTGCGGCATATTTGTCGATAAATTCGGGTCGTGATGAAACCTGATGGATTCAACCATAACCTCCGGAAATTTCCAGCGTTCCGCCACTTTTCTCCCGATTTCAGCATGCGTTATTCCGAGTATTCTGCGTTCAGCTTCGATAATCGGTATATTTTCTATTTCTCTTATTTCAAGAACCGAATCAAAATCTTCGTGCAGATACTGATCCATCACCACTTTGCCTATATCGTGAAGCAGTCCCGCGAGAAAATATGATTCCTGCTCTTTTACAGATATTTGAACGTGTCTCGATATAAGTTTCGCTATCAAAGCGACCGCAAAACAATGATCCCAGAAATCCACCCGTTTAAATTTCGGATTTTCGCTTCTCGAAAACAAATCCATAACTGACGCGCTGAATGCCAAACTCTTTATCGTGTTGAATCCGAGTATTACTATAGCCTGGGTTATCGACGTTACTTTTTTTGATAATCCGTAATATGACGAATTAACGAGTTTTAATACTTTGGTGGATAATGATACGTCCGACGAAATGGCTTTATTAACGTCTTCCGCCGAACTGTTGGGATTATTCAACACTAAAAGAATATTTGTTATAGTGGTCGGCAGCGTCGGTATCTTTTCAATTTTATCCAATACTCTTTTTATCGAATCGTCCATAATCCTTTGTAAAAATTAAAATTTAAAATCTTCAAAATTAAAATCGGCTTTACCTGAATCTTCCCGTAAAATATTTATGTCGTCGAGTTTTAATATTTCAGAATTTACGTCGAATAATTCCGGAAACAATTCGTCGCCCGCTTTCGAATTCGACTCCGGCGCGAACGCGTTTGGTTGATTAAAGGAATTTATGGCAAAATCAAATTCTCCGGCAAACGTTTTATTATCCGAAAACTGGAAACCCGTTTCAAAATCAGGCGCTATTTGCGGCTCGGAACTTTGATTAAATCCAAAATCCGGACTTGATAAAACATTGGAAAAATCAATTATTCCCGGTTCCGCGGTTCCGTTAAAAGACTGAAAACCAAAATCGGTTTGCGGAATATTCAATGACTCTTCGCTGAAAATATAATTTCCGTTGAAAGATTGCGATGCGGGGCCGGTCAAAACATCTGTAAAATCAAAGGTTCCGTAATCAATTGTCCCGTAATCAAATGACGAATTTAAACCAAACGTATTGCTTGCAGAAAATCCTAAATCAAATTGAAACGGCTGTTGGTTGGGCGAATCGTATTGTTGATAAGAATTGAATACGCCCGAATTGTCTTTTTGCGTAATTTGTTTTAATTCTTGAATAAACGATTTGAACTCTTTTCTGATTTCAGTAATCAGCTCGGTTTTGAAATTCAAATATTCCTGCCGTCCGTAATTCTCTATTCCGTATCCGGATTGAATTTTTTCGGCAGGTTGCAAACGCTCCTCGTTTTTCCGCGTTTTGTCTTCCGGAAAAGCGTAACTTATTGGAGGGGTTACCTCTTTGCCGGTTATTGAACTCATATGTTTTACCCGAACTATTTTTTCAGAATCCGCGGTTTTAACAGGGGCTTCCGTTTTTGTTTCATCTCCCGTTTTATCTCCGCCTTTTTTTTTATCAAGAAATTCTTTTAGCAAACCGAGATTATACAACGCCTCGGTATTCTTTGGATCTTTTGCTAAAATTTCATTCAATAATTCTATTGATTTTTCAGTGTTTCCCTGAATTTTATACAATACGGCAAGATTTACCGACGCCGCCGTATTATCCGGATTAATCATCAGAGCTTTCTGATACTCTATCATTGCCGCGTCGTATTGTTTTAAATTTTTATACGCTAATCCGAGATTGATATGAGCGTCTATATCAAATTGATTATACGCCACAGCTTGACTGAAATAGTCGGCGGCTTTAACAAAATCGTTTTTATATATATAACTTAATCCGAGATTATAATAGGATTCCTGATGATTGGAATTGAACTTGACGGAATTCATAAAACTGTCTATGGCGGAATCATAATCTTTTAATTTTAAATAATACGTTCCAATATTGTAATAATACATATTATTCATAAAATCGTATTGTATCGCCTGTTTCATTGAATCAATAGCTTCTGATATTTTATTTTGTTTATATAATATTAACGATTGCTCATAAAATTCTTTAGCTTTAATCTTATTGATTTCAGCGCAGCCGCCGACTTTTATATCAAGGATTAACGCCTGCGCCGCGATTAATATCAATAATACTATCGCTTTACCGATTATATTTTTTTTAAAATTCATAAATTTCTCCGCGCTTTTTTTAATTTTGCAATTCATAAATCTCGTTTTTTACTTGGTCGGCAAGTTTCCCTATCGGCTGAATAACCTGCGCGCCCTGCAGCTCGATTAAAGCCTTGTCTTTCATATTTAATTTTTTATACGCTTGAGCAAGGTGATATTTTCTTATTGCGGACGGATTATAGAAAACTGATTTTTCAAGCAGTTCTTTCGCTTTTGCGTAATCGTTCATTTTAAAATAAATCCAACCAATCGTGTCAAGATAATATCCCCTATTATTCGGGTCAAGACGCATAGCGGTTTCCCCGTATCGTAAAGCTTCTTCAAAATTCACTCCGAGTTCGGCGTATAAATACGCCAAATTATTATACGCTATTGGATCGTCCGGATACGCGTCTATCGCTTGTTTATAATTTTTTACCGCTTCCTCATACATTCCTATGGTTTTAAATCTGTATCCTTCGTCGTTGTATGTTTGAGCGCTTTTTTTATCCTCGATAATTTGTTCGACGCTCGTGTTTCTTCCCTTCTGAACCGCCGGTTCTATATGTTTAAAATCAGGGGTTATCGTTTGAAGCCGGCTGTTTTGAAACGTTTCTTCTTTCTCAGAGGGAAGCTGAACGACTTTATACTGTTTTTTAACGGCGCCGTTTTCAATTTCGGCGATTATGCCTTTTTCTTCCATTATTTTTTCAGTCAATTTTATTTCTCTGTCTATTTTTTCTTTTTCAATTTTAGCTTTCTCGAAATCCGGTTGATTCTTGTCAAGACTGTTGATTATATCTTTGATTTGCGTTATTAAATCCAAATCGTCAGTCTTGTCAAGAGCAAGCAGATAATACTGTTTGGCCGGAACGTATAGTCCCAATCCTTCGCTATAAATATTTCCAAGATTATAACAAGCCGCCGCTATGTTCGCGCTTCTCTCAAATCTTGAAATATACGAATGATAGCCTGCTGCCGCGTCGTTAAAATATCCGAGTATATGATTTATTTCGGCGATTTTATAATACGCAAACTCAAGCTTGATTTCATTTTTTCCGTTTACAGCGTAATTTTTAAAATCCATTAAAGCGTCGATATACAGATTTTTTTTTAATTTTTCATTTGCCGAATCAAATATTTTTTCCGCTTCCTGATTATCAGCCGCGTCTTTTAACAATGCGGGTCCTGCGGCTGAATTTGGCAAATTTATTTGAGGCGATTTATTAAATACATATTCCGGTATCTCGCTTATTTCATTCGGATCCTGAGGAACATATAATTCCATTCCTTCGTATATCGACGTGATATTAGCCAGACGGTTATATTCTTTCAATAAACTGAAATAGCTGCCGGTTCCATAAAAATGATTTGATATGCTGAAAAGAGTGTCATTCTTCTTGACTATATATTTAAACGGCTCTTTTGGTTTTTTTTCAGTTAATACTTGCGTTTCTTGCATAATATCCGTTTCAGAAATAATCGCCGGAGCCGGAGCCGCTATAATAATCGACGTATCCGGTTTTATGAATTCTTTCCGTTCGGTTGACGCTGAAAGTTTTTTTCCCTTTTCAGATTCAGGGTTCAATTTGTCCGGAGTTTTTTCAGCTTCCATTTTTTTTCCGTATGTCGATTCGATTTCTTCTTTAATTTTATTTTGTATCGAAGATTTGCGGAACGTCTCTTTTTCTTCCAATATATTATCGTATGAATAAGACTGTTTCATAAGTTCTTTTTGATGTTGGGATTTTTTTTGAACTGCGTTTTTTATGCCCTGGCTTTTTTTCTCGTCTTTTTTTTGAACTGCCGGAGTTTCTTTCGAGCTTAACTTTTTATAATCGATTTCTTTTTTGGGATTTAATTGCTTTATTCTGTTGGTTGAATGTTCCGCGAGATAATTATCAGGGTATTCCTTGATTACTTGAGAATACATCTCGATAGATTTGTCGGAATCTCCTAATTTTTCATACGTTCTTCCAAGATAATATAAACTTAAAACTCTCTTATCAGATTTTTTTTCAGTTAAATCTTTTTCAAATAATTCTTTCGCTTTTGAAAAATTATTCTGGTCAAAATATTTTTTCCCTGTTTCGAAATTCGTAGCCGAATATAAAGGATATGAAACTGTTAAAATAAACAAAATGATAACTATCCGTCTCAAATTTTAACTCCTTATAATTTTTGAATAGATATATTTTAGATTAGATTTATAATTTAGTCAAATTTTTTTTATTAAATTTAAGTCAAAAAAGAACCGGTTATGAAAAACATTTATACGGTTTGTCTATTTTGCCGCGGTTTTAATTTTCATATTCTCAAACAGTTCGCCGTATTTTTCGGATATGGAGGCAATCGCCCTGTATATTTTGTATTTTGAGAGATTAACCGGATTGAAATCTCTGTAATCCCGTCTTGCGTTTTTGCTGAAATTGTCTAAAAACTTTTTTTCTATATCTTTATCGTTTATGTGTTTTAACGCTATGAACAAATCAGTCTGATTAATCTGCCGCGAAATAAACTGAACAGAAACGCCCGATTTGGTATCCTTGACGTATTCTACCGCTCTCGCTCTCGCAGTTTGAAACGTTTCGTCTGTAATCTCATATTCTGAAATAAGCGAAACTAACGCGTTTTTACTTTTCAGAATATCAAGTTCTGAAAATTTGTTTTTATAAAAATTCAAATCCGTTTTTAAATCCTCGAAAGATTTCAAGGACAAATTTGAAAACAGCGTTCTTAAAATAAGCTCGTCCAAATCGCTCAAACCAATCATATATTCCTTTTTCAACAACTCCGATTCATATAAAACCTTATTTTCCGATTTTAAAATTCGCTCTATCCAATAATCGAAAGGTTTATCGTAAAATTTGCGTTTTAAATTATAATATTCGAATATTTCGTTTAAATTCTTGATTTTAAGATAAGAATTTATCTGTAGATTATTTTTTTCTATTATCGAAGCAAACGCGGGAATCAGATTTTCATTTAAGGTTTCGGTTAAAACTTTTACGTCGATTTTTTCAGCGCCTTCTTCCGGATTATTCAAACGCTCAAGATAATGTTCAAGCGGTATTCTATTGTTTTTAGAAACATTGCCGAGAATCTTGTTTTTAAGTTCCGGATAACAGTAAATCATTTCAGCGAGATTCGTTATCGAAGCTCCGTTTCTTAAAAAAATATTAAGCGTCATCTGAATATCGGATTTTGTCGATTCAAAAAGCGACGGCAATTCTATCCGGCAATCTTGTTTTTTTAAATTTATCAATAAATTTTTCTCGAAAAATGAAGCATCCTCGATTTTATAAAATACCGAAAATTTGTCGGGATAAATATTGTTGATGTTATATTCGAAATCAATATAATTGAACTTGTCGCCGATTTTAGCCGTTCCTTCAACGCAGTTCGATATTTTCAATTTTACGTCGTTGATTTTTAATTGGCAGTTTAAAATTTTATGAAGTTCCGCCAAAAATCTATTGCAGAATTTCACGGCGACGTTTTTCAAATTTAAATCTTTTTCAAACGATTCCGAATTATTTTTTAAATAAGCCGATAACCTTTCAGGCAAGACTATATAAAAAAACTTTTCAGTTTTGTAAAACGCTCTTATTTTTATTATAAAACCGTAAAATTTTTTTTCAATCCCTTCGGGGACTGATTCTGATTTGCCGTAAAAATCAGCTGATAAAAATTTAACGCCGCAAACATTATGATTTTTAAAAATTATTGTTTTTAAAGAATTTTCAAAAGCGTAATTAAATATTATCATTTCTAATTTTAAAGTATATTAATAAAATTCAGATTGTCAAATAAAAGATTGGAAAAGTTAGAGCGCAGTCAGAAATTGTTTAAAATTGAAAAAACAATTGCAAAAAAAAAATATTGAAGTAAAATAAAAAATAATATGAAAAAAATTATACAAATGTTTAACAAGCCGGCAAAATATATTTATGATTGGGCTTTGCATTGGGCGAATACGCCTTATGGAAACATAGCATTAATTCTTATGGCTTTTGCGGAATCTTCTTTTTTTCCAATACCGCCGGACGTTTTATTGATAGCTTTGATAATTGCTCTTAATGAAAAAACTGTCGTAAATATCGGCCTTCCTATTCTTGAAAATAAAAGTTTTCTCGAAAAAATCAGGTTAATTTCAATTTTCTTTAAAAATGTTTTATTATTCATTTTAAAAAATCTGATCAAATTATTAAAAACGTTTCCATCCGGTAAAGCGTTTAAATACGCTTTACATTGTTCAATCGCTTCTGTATTCGGAGGCTGTTTCGGTTATCTTATAGGAAAATTCCTATGGTATTCCGGCGATGATTTCAGCGGATTAGCCGTTTTCTTTTTCAATCATATTCCCGGCTTTACAACCGATTTATTCGATAAAATAAAACTATGGTATGCGAATTACGATTTCTGGATTATTTTTATAGCCGGTTTCACTCCGATTCCATATAAAATTTTTACCATAGCGGCTGGCGTTTGCAAAATAAATATTTTTACTTTTATTATCGCGTCGGTCATAAGCAGATCCGCGAGATTCTTTTTGGTTTCGTTTATTCTCTGGCTTTTCGGTCCTAAAATAAAGGAATTTATCGATAAATATTTTAATATTCTGACTGTAATTTTTATGATTCTGCTTGTTCTCGGTTTTGCAGTCGTGAAATTATTGGCGTAAAAAATGGACGTTGTAGAATTAAATTCTAATAAAAAAAAATTTTTTGGTTATAACAAACTTCGTTTGGAAAACAGTTTTAAGTTTCTAACCGATATCCAAAAAATCGTTTTAAAACTGATTCCTTTTCTGCTTCATACCAATATTAAAGGATTGCCGGGATACGTCGATTCTCAAAACATTCCTTGCGGTTTGACAAACTATGAAATAACCGACCAGATTTTAAATCTCGCAAGCAATCGTCTGAACGTCAACATAAAAAAAGTTCCGGATATAAAAAAATGTTTTATTCAATCTTTGTCGATTATGGGAAGCATCGGCTCAATTGCTCAGAACGACAAATCTGATTTTGATTATTGGGTCTGTATTTTTAAAGACGACGCCGGCGAAGCCGAATATAAATTTTTTCTCGATAAATTAAAACTCATTGAGGAATGGAGCGAAAAAAACGAGGTTGAAACGCATTTCTTTCCGGTAGATATCAAAAAAGTCAAGATGAATAATTTCGGCGACGCTAACGACGAATCCTGCGGCTCCGCGCAGGCTGTCCTTTTAAAAGACGAATATTTCAGAAGTTCTATTCATCTTCACGGAAAAATACCGTTCTGGTGGGTGCTTCCGCCTAATCTAAAAAAAGACGAATATAAATCCAATTGGGAATATTGTAAAACTAATTTTGAAGGCGTTACAAATGATTTTATAAATATCGGCGACATAGGAAACGTGAATAAAGAGGAATTCTTCGGCGCGGGTTTATGGCAGCTTGTAAAATCTCTCGGCTCGCCTTTTAAATCATTTATAAAAATGTCGTTGATAGAAAAATACCTTAACGCTTCGAGCTCCGTCAATCTGCTTTCGGACGAACTGAAAAAAAACGTTCTGCTTGAAGATTTTGGAATTGAAAAAATTGATCAGTATATTCTTATGTTCAATTCGGTTTGCGATTACTATGAAAAAATCAGTAATGAAGACGCTATTAAATTGTTGAGAACCTGTTTTTATCTGAAAGTCCAACCTGATATTTCTAAAAACCTGAACGGATTTAAATACGACGTAATGAAGAATTTCTGCAATAAATGGAAATGGTCGGAACATGAAATACAACATCTTGACAATTTTAATAAATGGTCGCTTGATAATCTTGTCAAATTTGACGCAAACTTGAAAAAATATATGATTAATAATTTTGTAAAGATATCAAACGTTTTAAAATCAAAAAGCATTTCTTCTATTATGTCCGAATACGATATGACGATTATCGGCAGAAAACTTATATCGTATTATTCAAAGAAAAAATCCAAAGTCGAATATTATTATTTCAGTCTTCAGGATAATTTTTACGAACCTTTTATAAATATTTTTCACGACCCTGAACGTAATAACTGGAAAGTAATCCGCGGCAGATACGAACAATTAAAAACCGAAGAATCATTTTTATCCAACGGTATGATATATCAATCGACGCATTTAAGCGAAATATGTTTATGGCTCGCCTATAATAATATTTACAACGAATTTCAAACAGCGTTGAAAATTTATTCCGGCAAATCCGTGAATTTTAACAATCTTCGCGATTTTATAATAAAAATAAAACAGTTTTTTAAAACCAATTCCGAAGTTACTCATAAAAACGATTATTACCTTAAAGACAGCATTATCGTCAAATGCGTGGTTACCATTAATTTTGATTTTCTCGAAAGCGAATCGCTCGAAGATATAAGTTTTATATATCTTAACAGTTGGGGCGAAATGTTTTCCGAACATTATAAAACTCAAAAAGAATTCATATTCAAACTTAAAGATATTTTATCAAGCTATAAAAAAATCGAACATCTCATCAGATTTTCCGATTTTTTTGAATTTTATGTCGCAGAAGGAGCTATGAACGTAAGCCTTCCGCTTAAAAGAATTATTGAAAAAATCGAACAATTTTATTTTAAAAAAAAATGGTTCGGTTCGGAAGAAAAAGTTTTTATCACTTCTGTCGACGGAGAATATTTCGCCGTATGCAATTATCAGTCTAATGTTGAAATACATTCGAGTTCGAGCAACGTCGAATTGTTTGACAAATTATTCATAGTGAAAAACCGTCCGGTTTTCTACGAGTATGACAATTCCGTAAAAGACAACGCTTTGTTTGCGACAATTTTCTCGAAAATAAATCTTGACGCCAACGAATTATTTGCTCTAAACGCCGGAAAATACTATATCTGGCTTTATTTTGATTCATACAATCTGCCGGTTCTCGGCGCCGTGTCTCAAGAACATTACAACGATTATTTTTCGGCGTTTTCTCTTTTTATGCAATCTTTAAAAATTACGCCTCAAATTTTCGAATTGAAAAAGGATTTCAGCGGCGGCTATTCCGCGGTTTCAACAAAAAAAAACTTTGCCCCTAACAAAAAAACTCTGCCACTTAACGTGGAAATGATATACGCGGCTGACCAGGATATATCTGATATAAATAATTACGCGGTAACTTTTCAAACCCGCAGACTAGTGTTGTCCAATAAAAACGATTTTAACGAACTGATTTCATATTTAATAAACCGCAAAGAAATATTTTTTTATGTCGCAAAAATCGAGATTAGAAACGCGGACAACGTCGTTCAAAATATGCAGCCTTCCGTGTATGTTAAAATAAAAAATAAATTTGAAAAATTTCTGTTTTCTGCGGTCAATCTTTTTTTTGAAATGAAAAAAAATCTGAATGGAAACCCTTGATCTGAAATCCAGAATTGAAAAATTAAAAAATAATCCGGTCTTTAAAAATATCGAGGATTACAAGTCGTATCTTTTCGCGGAAAAAAAATCTTCAAGAAACACTATTGACAGTTACGAATTCGACCTTTTGGATTTTCTTGATTATGTCGATTCGTTAAAAATATCAAACGTTGAAAATATTAATTCCGAAATAATTTCAAAATACGCGCATAATCTTAAGACCAATAATAAAAACGAACGGACTATAATCAGACATATCGTTGCTGTAAGAAATTTCTTTAAATTTTTAGTCATAGACAATATCATAAAGGATTCTCCGGCGGATAATATCGAAACGCCGAAACGAACTAAAAAATTGCCGAATTATATGACGGATGATGAAATAAAAAAAATTCTCGAATCGCCGGATTTAAATGAACTTACCGGAATCAGGGACAGAGCTATGCTTGAAATACTATACGGTTCCGGCGTTAGAGTTTCAGAATTAACCGGATTACGGTTGAAAAATCTTTATCTTGAACAGGGCTATATAAAAGTTTTCGGAAAAGGTTCGAAGGAACGGATTATACCAATTGGTAAATACGCCGAAGAATCAATTAAAAACTATCTTGCGAACAGCCGTCATAAATTAAGCAAACCATTCTCCGAAGATTATTTGTTTCTTACGCGCAAAGGCGAAAAATTCACCAGACAGGCGATTAATAAAATGGTTTTTCAATACGGCGTAAAAACCGGAGTCCAAAGAAAAATCACTCCGCATTTATTCCGCCATACTTTCGCCACTCATTTGATAAATAACGGCGCCGATTTGCGGGCGGTTCAAGAAATGCTCGGACATTCCGACATATCGGCGACTCAAATTTACACCCATCTTGATTTAAGATACATCAAAGAAGTTCATAAAAATTTTCATCCTCACGGTTGAACCCAAAAACCGCGATATGATTTTAAAAAATTTCTGAAAACAAAGAAAAATAGTTACATTCAGTTACATTTATGAAAATCGTTAAACCGGTTATTTTCTCTTTACAACCGAATCTATTTCAATAATTTTTTTTAAAAGCGGCTCTAACTTTGATAATGAAATCATATTTTTACCGTCGCTTAAAGCGTTTTCGGGCGACGGATGCGTTTCTAAAAATATTCCCGCAATCCCCGCAGCGGTTCCGCATTTGGCAAGAACTTCTATATACTCTTTCACGCCGCCGGAATGGTTTCCTTCTCCGCCCGGCGTTTGTATGCTGTGAGTTACGTCGAAAATTACAGGATATCCGGTTTTAGTCATTTCATATAACGAACACATATCTACTATCCATTTGTTATAACCGAAACATACGCCTCGTTCCGTCAGAAGAATTTTTTTATTATTTCCGGATTCGATTTTCGCGATTGTGTTTTTTATGTCCCACGGAGCTAAAAACTGTCCTTTCTTAACATTAACGCATTTCCCTGTTTTTGACGCCGCCATTATTAAATCGGTTTGTCTGCATAAAAAAGCCGGAATCTGAATTATATCCGCGACTTCCGAAACCGCGTCCGCATCTTCTTCTTTGTGAATATCGGTAAGAATCGGAACATCGAATTCATCTTTGACTTTAGCCAGTATCTTTAATCCCTTTTCAATACCGGGTCCCCTGAAACTTTCGATTGAACTTCGGTTTGCTTTATCAAACGAACTTTTAAAAACAAAATCAATTTTTAATTTCAAACAAAGCTCTTTTAAAAATTCCGCAGTCTTGAAAATAAGTTTTTCATTTTCAATTACGCAAGGTCCGGCTATTAATTTAACCGGAATATTATTGGAAAATAATACATTTCCGGCTTTTACTCTTTTTGATTTCATACTTGTTCGCGCTTCTATCTTAACGTTCAAAATTCAAATTCGGCTATTACCGGATTATGATCCGATATGCTGTCGTTGTTATGCATAATTATTTTGCAGCTGTCTTTCACATAATGTTCTTCCATTGATTTTGCAATTATTATGTGGTCGATGATTTCATTGTATATTTTTCCTTTATATTCGCCGAAGTTTGAATAAAATTCCGTTTCGTCAAAATTTTTTGTTAAAAATTTTAATTTGCCCGATTTATCCGCTTCAATTAAAGGATCAAGATCTGTGTCTTCAAGATTTTTTCTGTATCTGTCGTTAAAATCTCCGATTAAAATCAGATGTTCGTTTCCCTCTTTTGAATTTTGATACTCTATCCAATCCGCAAGTTTTTGAGCTTCTTTCTCGCGTTTACCGCCGTCTTCCGATATTCCTTTCGCTTTTAAATGAACCGCTACAACTGTAAATTTTACGCCGCTAATTTCAAAATGATTATAAATCGGAGTTCTGGAAAAACGGATATCCCTCTCTTCGGTTTTATCTACTACGTTAAAGGATTTCTCAAATTTATATCCGCGCCATCCGTTCAATCTTTTTGTATTCCAGATAAGTCCTACATTTTGACAGGAAGACTTTTTCGCGTAAATATAAAATTTATATTTCGAATTTTTAAAACGCTTATTCATATAATCGACAAGACGCGAAATAGCTTTTTCATTTTCCACTTCTTGAACCGCGAGAATATCGACGTCTTTGATTAAATCAGTGATTTTTTTCATAAGTTTATCGTCTGGTTCCCGAAGATTTTTCCCGAATTTTCCAAAATCTTCGTTGTTGATTCTATCGTTATCGCCGAAAAATTTCAAATTGAACGTGGCTATCTTTATTCGCGATCCGTTTTCAGCTCCTGAAGACGACCGCGACCGCGACGAAGAAACTTTTTTATCCCCGCCTGATTTTTCCCCGCATGCAAAAAAAACTGAAATAAAAATTATAACAATAACATTTAAAAATATTTTTCTTTTAAACATCAATATTTCTCGCTTCCTGAGCGTATAGCTGAATAAATTCCCTTCTCGGTTCCACCTGATCTCCCATCAAAACTGAAAACATTTCATTCGCCGCAATGTTATCGGCTATGCGGACTTTGAGCAAAGTCCTGTTCACAGGATCCATTGTGGTTTCCCATAATTGTTCGGGATTCATTTCTCCAAGTCCTTTATAACGCTGTAACGTTATTCCCTTTTTACAGTTTTCCATTATAGAATTGTAAAAATCAAAATAATTGAAATATTCAACCGTAGAATTATCGTCGTTTGTTATAACATATTTTTTTGAGTTGAATCTGTTGACTTCAAGATAAAATCTACGGAGTTCTTTAACCTCTTTTGAATTTAACAACAATGAATTTATTTCGGTCTTTTCTCCGTCTATGACGCAGGCAAATTTATACTGAACCCTTTCTACAACTTCTCCTATTATTGCGGTTTCCGGAAGTTCGCTCGAAACCGGCTCGGAAATTCCGGATTCTTCGGAGATATTTTCCTTCTTAATATTATTTTCTATGACTTGAACAATAGAAATTGAAGTCAATCGTTGTTTGTAAAATTCCTGAATTTCAGGAATCAGCTTTTCCATTTTATCAAGCGCGGAAAATGCGTTCTCTATTTTTTTAAAATTCTTCACAAAAAATTCAAGCGTTGACAATGACATTTTCTGCCTTAACAATTTTTTGTTGTAATAATCAAGTTTCTCAAGATATCCTAAAAACTTTTTCAATTCTTCGCGTTCAAGCGTTTTATTATTGTCGAGCGAAACTCTGATTTTATCTATTCCGATATCAATAAGAAAATCTTTCATTTCATCTTCGGTTTTCAAATATCTCTGGCTTTTGCCTTTTTTTACGACAAACAACGGCGGCTGCGCTATATACACGCAACCGGCGTCAATCAGCGGAAACATATATCTGTAAAAAAAAGTAAGTATCAACGTTCTTATATGCGACCCGTCAACGTCCGCATCAGTCATTATTATAATTTTTCTGTATCTCAATTTTTCAAGATTGAATTCCTCGGAACCTATGCCCGCTCCTATCGCTGAAACAAGAGTTCTTATCTCGTCGTTTTGCAGAATTTTGTCTATCCTCGATTTTTCAACGTTCAATATTTTTCCTTTTAAAGGAAGTATCGCCTGAAATTCCCTGTTGCGCCCCTGTTTAGCCGAACCTCCCGCGGAATCTCCTTCGACAATGTAAAGCTCGCATTGATACGGATCGCGGTTTGAACAATCCGCAAGTTTTCCCGGTAAATTTCCCGATTCAAGCGCTCCTTTTCTTCTTGTTAATTCTTTGGCTTTGCGCGCGGCAAGACGGGCTCGAGCCGCCATTAAAGCTTTATCTATAATGGCTTTCGCTATTTTAGGATTTTCTTCAAAGAAACCGCCAAGTTTGTCGTTCACTACCGATTCTACTATTCCGCCGACTTCCGTGTTTCCAAGTTTGGTTTTAGTTTGCCCTTCAAATTGAGGTTGCGGAACCTTTACGCTTACCACTGCGGTTAATCCTTCTCTTGCGTCTTCGCCGGAAAACGTTTCGTCGTCTTTTTTAAAAAAATTATTTTTTACGGCGTAATCGTTCACTATCCTTGTCAAAGCTTTTTTAAAACCTGTTAAATGCGTTCCGCCTTCGTGCGTGTTGATATTATTTGCAAATGAAAAAATACTTTCCTGATACGATGTGTTATATTGCATCGCTATTTCAACATTGACGTTGTCTTTCATTACGTCCATATATATTACTTTATCGTTTATTATAGGCGTTGAACCGTTTAAATATTTTACAAATTCAATCAGCCCGCCCTCGTAATGAAACACGTCTTTTTTTTCAGAACGTTCGTCGAACAGCTCAATATAAACGCCTTTATTTAAAAACGCAAGTTCGCGCAATCGCTGAGCTACGATTTCATATTTATATTCAAGCGTTTCAAATATTTTAAAATCAGCCAAAAACTTTACTTTTGTTCCGGTTTTTTCAGAAGGCGATTTGCCCAACACTTTTAATTCATTTAATGCTTTACCTCTATTATACTTTTGATAGTATGACTGTCCCTCCCTATAAACCCATACTTCCAAATCTTCAGATAACGCGTTCACTACCGATACTCCGACGCCGTGAAGACCGCCGGAAAC
>DAINAU010000006.1:0-48756 GCA_036733285.1 bacterium | reverse complement strand
CGGCTTTTTTTCAATATGGTATCAGATTCGTTCCCCTGACTTCGGGTTGTCTGACTTAACAATCAGGCGAAACGGTCAGTAAAAAACAGAAAGCTGATTTTTTAGTTTTGCGCAATAGATTCTGATAATTTTGAAAAAAAAGCATTGAAAAATTAATGCTGAATAAAGCCGATTTAAAAGAAAAAATCGACGAATTGAGCGTTAAAATACAGTATTTTATCATTAACCCCGCAAATAATTGGGGGGTTAATAAATACAAAACATCATTTACTACCCGTTCTAACGTTTTCTTATGATAGCCAAAATATTAACAAAAAATTTCAACATTAAATTATCCGAGCGAATACGCGCTAAATACCGCATTTAACCGTATTCTAAACATTTTCAAACTTATTATTAACAAACCGAATTTTTTTAATATCATCGCTTTAAAAAAATGTTTGACAATAATTTTAAACGACGCTAAAAAATATTTCAAAAAACAATTTATTCCGTATTTTCGTTGAGCTTTTATCGACCAGTAAATATGATTGAAAACCATTTTCCCGAGCGTTTTTTCATCGTCGGTTCTTTTATGATAAACAAATAAATCGGGAATATAATAAAAAACTCCGCCGCTTTTTTTCAAGCGCAAAGCGAATTCCACGTCTTCGGAATGACTTATAAATTCTTCAGAAAAACCGTTTAATTCTTCAAGACGTTTTTTTTTAACCGCCATACACAAACCTGAAAAATACGCGGGATTGCGGATAATTTTCTTTCCCTGCGTTTGAGAAAAAAATTCTTTTCTCCACAAATCGAATTTGGAAATAATTTTTGTTTCTATGCCTCTGCCGGTAAAACCGGAGCAACCAGGATATTTATCCGCATATTCGTCTAAAACATTAAGCGCTGATTCCGGCATTTCAACGTCAGAGTCAATATAAAAAATTATATCGTTTGACGCCGATTGCCATCCGGCGTTTCTCGCGGCCGCCAGTCCTTTATTTTTTTTATAAGAAATTATTTTGATGTTTAAGCGGTTTGAAAACTTTGCGAGTTCTGATTCGGTATTATCCGTAGAGCCGTCGTTGACGATTATGAGTTCGTCGTTCGATTCAATATTTTTCAAAACTGAATCTACGCAATCGGCAATATATTTTCCTCCGTTAAAAACGCAAATGACTACGCTGATTTTATTTTTTCTCATCGCAAAATTATTTAATCAAAGACTCGACTGCATTAAGAATTTCAAACGCAATAATATTTTTCGGCTTATGACCGATTTCAATAATCTCTTTTTCATTCCTGATTATTTTAATTTTGTTAGTTACTTTTCCCATAGAATCCTGGGCATAATTAGCGATTATTATATCGCAATTTTTATCAATTAATTTTTTTAAAGCGTTGTCTATCAAATCTCCGGTTTCTGCGGCAAACCCGACTATTAGTTTATTCGTCTTGTTTTTTCCGCAATAAGCCAGTATATCCGGATTTAATCTAAACTTCAGAACCATATCGGTGTCTTCATTTTTCTTTTTCAATTTTTCGTTTGAGTATTCCGATATTCTATAATCCGAAACCGCCGCCGCCGAGATAAATATTTCCGCCGAATCGAAATTTTCTTTTACTTTTTCAAACATATTTTCTGCCGACACAACATCGATAACTTTAACCGGAGGACTGATTATTTTTTTATGTTCGGAATGTCCTGTAATTAAAACAACTTCGGCGCCGCGTTCAACGCATTCATTCGCAATATAAAATCCCTGTATTCCCGAAGAATCGTTTGATATAAATCTTATCGGATCAATATATTCTTTTGTCGGTCCCGCAGTAATCAGAATTTTCTTACCCGCGAGTTTTGTTGAAGTTGAATAATTCGACGATACTAAATCAAAAATAGTTTGAGGCTCAGGCATTCTTCCTTTTCCCGAAACTCCGCAAGCTAAAACGCCTTCCCCCGGTTCAATTATCTTTACATTTTTAAGCGCCGCAAGTTTTCTGATATTCGACTGGGTAATCTCGTTTAAATACATTTTTTCGTTCATCGAAGGACATACGAAAATCTTCTTATTAAAAGCGGTAAAAACTGAAGAAAGCAAATCGTCCGCTATTCCATTTGAAATCTTTCCTATGATATTAGCGGTAGCCGGAGCCATTATCATCAAATCCGCCCAGTCAGATAATGAAATATGCTCGATTTCGTAAGCGCTGTCAAACATTTTAGAATAAACCTTATTTTGAGAAAGAGTTTCAACCGTAATTTTTGTCAGAAATTGAAACGCTTTTTCTGTCATAACGGTTTTAACGTTGTTATTATTCTTTTTCAGAATACGTATGAGTTCCGGAATTTTATGCGCGGCTATGCCTCCGCTTATTCCTATCAAAACATTCTTATTCGACAGCATTTTCACATCTCCGGTTTATTATAAAATTATTCGACAATTATTCTCGGCAAAGATGGATTTATTCTTGTTACAATCTCATAATTAATTGTTCCGCTCATTCCCGCAATCGTATCGGCGGTTATAGCTTCTGACTTAGATTTTCCTATTAAAATAACCTCGTCGTCAAGTCTGGCGTTGTTTATATGAGTTATATCCACCATACAAATATTCATACAAATCCTTCCGATTAATGGAGCCCTTTTATTTTTAATAATCACATACGCCTGATTGGATAATTGTCTGTCGTATCCGTCAAAATATCCCACCGGAATTACGGCTACTCTTGTCCAGTGAGTGGTTTTATATGAACAGCCGTATCCGATATAGCAATTAGCAGGAAGCGTTTTTATCTGAGCAATCCTTGTTTTAAATGTAAGCGCAGGAATTAAATTAAGCGTTTCTCTGCCTTGAAGAAGACAGCTTAAACGAGTTTCTTTCGACGGCCATAACCCGTATAAACCTATTCCCGGACGCGCCAAGCTGAAATAAGTTTTCGGAAACAAAAAACAAGCGGCAGTGCAGGCGGTATGTTTTATCGGCGGATTGAAACCGTTTTCTTTCAAAACTTTTATGAATTTTTTATAATTTGCCAACTGAAATTCATAATAATCATGCGTAGTCGTGTCCTCGATATTCGCATAATGAGTTGACATTCCTTCAAGAATTATATCAGGATTTTCCTTAAAAAAAGAAATAAATTTCGGCAATTGTTTTTCGGTGATTCCCTGCCTTCCGGTTCCAGTTTCAATTTTGATATGAACTTTAAATCCTCTCTTATACTTTAAAACAAGTTTTTTCAAAGCGGCCAGCGTTTGAATATTATAGACGATTATTCTAATATTCGGATATTCAATTAAATCCGGCAAAGCGGAAACAGGAGTGTATCCAAGAACTACTATTGGTTTTTGCGTTCCTGTTTCTTTAACAAGCTGAATCGCTTCCCACAATGCGTTGACTGCAAACCAATCAACCTCGTCCGCTATTACTCCGGCTACAAGCGACATACCATGCCCGTATGCGTTTGATTTTACAACTCCGCAAACTTTTAAATTCGGAACTGATTTTCTCACGTTATTTTTTATTTGAATAATATTGTTCAACAAAGCGGATTTGCTTATTTCCACCCAAACGGGATATTTGTGTTTTGTCATAATATTTCATCTCCAAAGATTAATGCTTGCAAATTGTCGCGAAATTTCCGCCGCCAAGATGATGAATTGTTTTAACTTTTCCGGCATCCCAATACGACCCGCAAAATTTTTCAGAAGCCGCGCAGTATTCGCATTTTCCTATAAAAATATCAACGTCTCCAAGCGCAATAGTTTTAAATAACGAACATTCTATCGCGGCGGCCGCATCCGTTAAATATGACGCCGAAATTTTTTTGCATTTTTTTGTTTTTAATCCGAATTCGGAAATTTTATCAATATTCTTTCCCGAAACAGAACCCAATTTTTTTATCAAATCAAGTTTGTCTATCTCTAAAATATTTACGCAGAATTGCTTTGATTTTTTTATCAGAAAATTAACGTGATTTTCTTTAGAAATAGTTAACGCCATTAAAGCCGGTTCGGTTTCAACCGGCATATTCCACGCTATAGGCGTAAATGTTTGATTATCATTGAATCTTGAAGACGCTACAATAAGCGGCCCGTGATTAATTAATCTGTAAGCCAAATTCGAATTTACTTTTTTCATTATAAAATTACCTCCTGCGGTATGAATTTAAATTTATTAGAATTTATATTGAGTAAAACCCAATTCGAAACAAATTGCATTTAATTCTTCGATGGATTTTTTCGGCAGCGGAATTCCTTTGGTTTTGCGTTCAATCCAAGCCAGATGTTCTTTTTCTCCTGCGGTATAAATTCGCGGTTGATTTTTCATTTTTTTTGAATCTCTCAAACTTCTTAATATATCTCCGGTGATTTTTTTAAAAGAATCAATTTCTGTAAAAAACTCAATATTCACAGCTATAAAAAAATGACCGAGCCGGTAAGGAACTTTATTACCGTTTTCTATTCCGTTCAGAGCTTTTAAAAAATTTCCGGTTTGCAATGCAGCCGATAATATTTCCACTACCGTTGAGTATCCGTATCCTTTATATCCCGCAGTTTCTTCGCCGATACCGCCGAGCGGAGTAAGCGCCGCTTTGCCTGTAAGCAAATCCTCGAGTATTTTCACGCTGTCATTTTTTGATTCGCCGTCTTCTCCTATTACCCAGCCGTCAGGCAATTTTTTATTCAAACGACTGTAGACTTCGATTTTTCCGCGCTGTGTCAAGGATGTTGCGCAATCAAGGACAAACGGAAATTCTTCGTCGGTAGGCATTCCAAACGTTAAAGGATTTGTTCCGAGCATATTTTCAATTCCAAAAGTAGGAGCCACAGAAGGTCTGGCGTTAGTTCCAGTTATGCCTATCATTCCGGCTTTTACCGCCTGCATCGCGTAATATCCGGCTATGCCGTAGTGAGTGGAATTTCTGACCGCTACCATTCCCATACCATATTCTTTCGCTTTAGCTATCGCCATATCCATAGATTTTTTAGCGATAACCTGACCCATTCCGTTATGTCCGTCAACGACAGCCGCCGCTTTTCTGTCTTTGATTATTTCAAAATCTGTTTTGGTAAACTGTATTCCTTCTTTGATTCTATCATAATAAATTGTTTTCAATCTCGCGGTTCCGTGGGAATCTATTCCCCGCTTATCCGCTTCTATAATTACGTCCGATATAATATCGGCGTCTTCTTCCGGCGTTCCGAGTTTTAAAAAAACTTCTTTAACAAATTTCCGCATATATTCAAAATCATAATACTTTATTTTATCGGTCATTTTTTACGCTCCGGTTATTTAAAAAATCAATAGTTTCAATAAAATCTTTATGATTTCCAATTTCATTCTTTATTTCATTAAGCAAATTTAATGACTCGTTGTATAATCCGAGTTTGGCGCAACATTTAGCCGCATATAATTTATATTCCGCATTTTCAGGGTTATTATGTATTAAAGACCGATATATATCAAGCGATTCTTTATACATTTCAGAATTATAATAAAAAACCGCGTTCCTTTCTATGCCTAAAAATTCTTCGGGATTTTTCTTGATAGATGTTTTTATTAAATTTCTTTTATCCGAAAATTTAATGCCGGTATCGGCTTTTAATTTTTCATAATTCTTTTTTTTTACGCTTCCGTCAATTGAAGAAACAATTTTATTTTCCTCTCTATGACTGATTTTCTCATTTTCTTCTTCTTTCATTTTCAAATCAGTTTCTTCTTCAATTTCAGAATTTTCATTATTAACTGAATCATCATTTTTAGCAATATTTACAGTTTCTTCTGTTTTTTTTATATTAAACTCCGTATCAAAATTCCAATATTCGGTTCTGGCTTTCAATAAAATAAGCGACGCCGACAAGATTATAAAATAAACAAATAAAACATATATTCTATTAGTGAAAACTTTTTTTTTAAGGTCTGGAACGGCATAATTTTCTTTTGAATGAACGACTTTAAAAAAAGGCAAATTCGCTATTTTCGGGTTGTCTGATTCTTCGTAAAATTCTTTTACTTCAAGTTTTAAAAGCTGTTTCGCAAATTCATAACTTTCATCTTCAATTAAAATCGAGCATTCGAAATTATTAAAAAAAAATGAATATAGCGCCGAACCGCCCTGATTTTTGAGTTTAAAATTTATGCGATTATTTTTTAAAACGGATTTTATTTTTTCAAGTAAAACCGTATCCGCGGTAAAATATATTTTTTTATAATTATCTATTTTATATTGCGAGTTCATAATCAAAAAATATTGTCAAAGGTTTTAAGATAATTTCTATCCGGCGTTATGTTTTTAAACCTGAAATACAGCAATGCGTCGATATAAAAAAATAACGCTATGTAAGCCGAAATAGCGGCTAACGGCGGCGTTAATTTTGAAATAAAGTTTTTTTTTTGTTTAGTGTAATGAAGAAGTTTTTTATTGAATAAAGTTTTAAAATAACGCTTTAAAGTATAATATGGAGAAAAAAATATTTCATCCGGCAGCCCGTATTTTATCAGATTAAAAAGACGGTTGCGTTCGCTGTAAAAAATTTTTTTAAAAGACAATTCGCCGGAAGAATAAGAATGAAAATGCTTTACTTCTATATCCAAAACAATTTCGAATTTCCATCCTCGAGCTAAACCGCGTATCGCAAGGTCTGTTTCCTCGTGATAAAGGAAATATTCTTCATTCATCAAACCTACGTCGTCAATCATTTTTTTATTCAACAAAACGCAAGCTCCGTAAAAACCCGTCATTTTTGCGGTTTTGATAAGCTCCTGTATTTTATCGGGTTCTTGGTTAAATCCTATATTGTAAGGTTGAAAATCCTTGTATAACACGCTTCCCAAACTATTAATCTTTCCATCCGGCAATTTAATTACCGGAACAAGCGCTCCTATTTTTTTTTCTTCGGATTGCGAATTATAAAATGACAAGAATTTTTTTATTATATCCGGCGGACATAAAACGTCGGTATTTACTAAAAGTATAAAATCGCCGGAACAATTCTTTATTCCGTAATTATTTCCGCCGGCAAAACCCAGATTTTTTTTTAACGGAATAACCGTAATATTATCGCAACCGGATAAAATTTTTAAAGAATCGTCAGTTGAACCGTTATCGACAATAATAATCTCTTTATCGTTATAATCAATATCCAAAAGATTTTCAATAAAATTATCAAGAATTTTTCCGCCGTTCCAGTTCACGGCAATTATCGAAACTTTCATAAAAAATTTAGAATCCGAAATTTTTTCCTTTAAACTTTGATTTGGCTTTTTCAAATTCTTTATCAACAAGTTCTTTTTTATTTTTTTCCTGATCAAACAACATATCGAATTTTGAATTAAGCTGTTTTTTCTTATCTTCTTGTTCAGCCAATAATTCTTCAAAAGATTTTTGAGCTTTCTGCTGACTCACGCTTTCGTGTTTTAACACTTTGCCGGTTTCTTTGTCTATAATCAGATTTGCGCTGCAGCACGGACATTTAATAATAAATTCGTTTTCCATAATCAAACATCTCCAATAACAGAATTGATTTTTTGAATCTGAATAATTGTAGAATTAATAATTCCGCAAATATTTATGAACTCAAATTTTTCTTCATACGATAACCGCCTGCCAATTCTCGATTTTAACCATCTGTTTAAAACTTCGTAGCCGCCGATTGTATAGTTAAACGCTTCTTCGCTAATATTTTCAAAATATTGAAATTCATTAATAAAAATCAAGCATTTTTTACCTTTGACAAATTCTACTTTTTCAACTGTATCGTTTTTATTATGTTTAGCCGTTGTCTGACAAAAATTAATATTCTCATTTTTTGGTAATTTATCGAATAAATGACATTCAATTAATTCTTCGCCTAATTTCGAGAGTTTTTTAAATTTAATTTCATCGTCTGTAAAAGGTATTCGCGGATAATCGATTTTCAGCAACTCGGTATATTTTGCGCGGTAAATATCCGAATACATAACGGCGTAAATATAACCCAATATCTGCATAGGTTTGGGTTTAATCGAATACCGGCAGTCGATAAAATTTTTAAATTCTTTAGTAAAATTTATAAACCTTTCATTTTTTCCGTTTTGAAATAAATCGTATTGGTCGTTCTGGGAATAGATATACAGGGGAGCAAAATAAGCATTTCCGCCAAGCAAATGAGCGTCGATTAATTTTTTTGAAACCAAAAAATAATTAAAATTCGTAGCTCCATAATCGTTTCTAATAAAACTGATTCCCACATTTTCTTCCGTCAGAAAATGTTTCATAATTTCAAACGCCGGTCTGCTTGTAAAACCGCGCTTATAATAAATTTTTCTAAAATCAAACGGTCTGTATTGAATGCCGGTAATATTTTTTTTTTCGAATTTCTGAGTTTTAAGTTTATCTTCAAATGCGTAGCTGCTTGAATTTTTAATATTATATTTTCTTCTAAATTCATTGTCAAATTCGCCGGAAAAAGCAGTCTCCATTTTTTTAGTCAAATCATTCTCGTTAAAATCAATCAATAAATCGTCTCTATCAGTTTTGATACCGCTCGAAAAATATTTAAAAATTTCTGTTAACCCCCAAAAATTTCCATACTCTACTATATATTCATTTTTTAAAGGAGCGAAGAAATTCAAATCTCCTGCAAACCTTTTTGCGCCCCAGCGGCAGGTTTTAAATTTTTTGTTAAATCCGTCAATATCGAGTTTTTCCCATAATTTCCGCATTTTTTTGATATTATTCTTCATCAAAAAAGCGAATTTTTCATCGCGTTTTCCGAACAAATCATAATAAAAAACTTTGCATTTTTTTTCTTTAGTATTTTTTTTTATAAACAAATTAATTGAAACGCCCTGCATAATATCAAAAACATTTTCATCAGTCGAACCGTCTGGCGCCGCCTCGTTCAACCGGGCGCTTCCGTGAAGATTCAAAATATATATTTCATCGAAATCAGCCAATAATTTTTCGCGCATCCGCCTGTGCGTCAATCCGTTTAAAAACGAATTATTAGTAATTATCCCAATAACTCCCTGTTTTACGCGTTCGAGTTTCCATTGAGCGAATCTGATAAATTTAATATAATCGTCGTCGAGATTAATTTTTTTTTCATCCGCAGGTTTATAATCTTCAATCAAATTTTTAATGAATGTATTTGAAGTAACCGGCCTGTTATTATAAGGCGGATTGCCGGTTATAACTAATAACGGCAATGAATCCTTGATTTTATTGGCTTTTTTGCCTTCTTCCGTCAAAGCCGGCAATAAAAAATTCGATTTATGTTCAGAATTATTTAAAGTATCCGTCAAATAAATTTGAAGTCGTTCATTTGATTTCAATTCATAATTCTGCGCCTTTAATAATTGCGACAGTTTTAAATGAGCGACCGCGTATGGAGCGACCATATATTCAAACCCGTAAAAATTTCTCAGCAAGTGTTCTGAAATAACGCTTTTAGTCAGACCGCCGGATTTTTTTAATTTGTCAAATATCATTCTAAAAATAAACGCGAGAAAAGTTCCTGTGCCGGTTGCGAAATCAAGCGCGGTTACGCTCGGTTCTATAAACCCCGATTGTTTTGCAAAATCATCCTCAAGAATTTCATCTATTGATTCAATAATAAATTTTACGACTGGCAGCGGAGTATAATAAACGCCGCGCGCTTTGCGTTTTTCAGAATCAAACGCGCCCAAAAAAGTTTCATAAAAATATAAATACGGATCGGTTTCAACATCCTCGGCATATTTATACGACAATGATTTTTCAAGTTCTTTCAAATCAATATTATTAATTACATCGACAATTTCCTGAAAAATCCAGCGCATATGCGCGGGCGCGGTCGAATCGTTTATGATATAAAAAAATTCTCTGATGATTTCAAAAGAACGCGAGATATATTTTGACGCGTCTTCAACGGCGATTTTTTTTCCGCTTTGC
Source organism: bacterium (assembly GCA_036733285.1). GTDB lineage: Bacteria > JAGOBX01 > JAGOBX01 > JAGOBX01 > JAGOBX01 > JAGOBX01. Next base: position 38,853 of record DAINAU010000006.1, on the reverse strand, counting down.
AGAAATGCGAGAAAAAAACCGTAGATTACTGTTTGCGAATAAGCGTCCGCAAATCCGTCGCTTCTCAAATCTTCTATAAGCGTTTGCTTAAAAGTTTTGAACAAACCGTTAATTTTCCCTTCAAATCCTTTTTCGCTGCCTTCCGACAAAATATCATTAACATATTCTTGTAATATTTTACCGCGTTCAGCAAGCGCAAAAGCGAGTCTTTTAGAATCTGTAATTTTACGCGGAGATGAAAGAAAAAAATTATGCAATAATTTATTTACTGCGGAAATATTCGATTCGTCAAGTTTAAACTTTAATTTATCCAAATCCGAAGGATAAAAAAGCCGCCTACGTTCGACAATTTCATTTTTAGAAATTAAAATGAACTCCGAAAAATTCGTTAATAAAAAATTGTCGATAACATTGGCGTATCTTTTTATTTGTTCCGATTTTAAAGTTTTATCAAGATTCTCGAATAAATTTTTGGTTTCAATATATCCTAATATCAAGCCGTCTTTTTCAAATCTGAAATCAGGCGCTCCAAACCCCGATATTCGTTTGGGTTCGTTGATAATAGTAATTTTTTTATCAGCGGTAAAAGACTTGATTATTTTTTCTAACGGCGCTCTGAAACTATGTTCGGTTCCTAAGTTTTTTAAAGCGCAGACGCATTCAAAATATTCAAACCAATTTTTTTCATCAATCATATTTTACGCCTTTTTATACTGAATTAATTCAATTTTCGCTTCTTTCAGCATATCCATAGCGAGCGAATCTGGATAATCGCCTTCAAACACTATTTTTTTTACATCCGCATTAATCAACATTTTTGCGCAGACTATGCAAGGCTGCGTTGTGCAGTATAAAACCGAATCCTTTATCGAAACGCCATGAAGAGCGGCTTGAATAATCGCGTTTTGTTCGGCGTGAAGTCCGCGGCATAACTCATGCCTTTGTCCGGAGGGAATATTATTCTTTGTTCGGATACAATTTTCCTTAGAACAATGTTCAATATTTTTTGGAACTCCGTTATATCCGGTAGCCAATATCCGCTGTTCTTTTACAATGACCGCTCCTACTTTTCTGCGTATGCACGACGACCTTGACGCCACAAGTTTTGTAATTTCCATGAAATAATCCGTCCAGTTTGGTCTGTTCAACATTTTTCAAACTCCGAAATTTTATCGATTCTCTTTTGATGTCTGCCGCCGGCAAATTCAGTAATCAGAAAAGCGTCCACAATTTTTAAAGCTTCTTCTTCCGTTAAAAACCTGCCTCCAAGCGCAAGCATATTCGCGTTATTGTGTTCCCGCGATAATTTTGCTAACTCAGGCGACCAGCATAACGCGGCTCTAATTCCCTTGATTTTATTTGCCGCAATCGAAATCCCAATTCCGGAACCGCATATAATAACGCCTCTATCCGCTTTTCCGGAGATCACCATTTCTCCGGCTTTAAATCCAAAATCAGGATAATCCACCGACGAATCGGAATAAGTTCCAATATCTTGAACATCATAATTTTTTAAAAGCAGATAATGTTTGATTTTTTCTTTAAGCTCAAATCCTCCGTGATCCGCCGCTAATACAATTTTCATAATACCTTTTCTCCTTAAAAAATATCTTAAAATAACCGAACCGGAAAGCGCCGATTTTAAAGCGCGTTTCCGAAAAGTCCCGTTTTTTTACTGAACAATCAGGCGGAACGGTCAGTAAAAAATAAAAAGCTGATTTTTTAGTTTTCTAAAGAAAATACGATTTAATTTTAATAATCTGCAACCGCGAATGCGGTTGAATTTCAAGTAACCGCAGGTAGCCTGCGCGGAACGCAGGTATCCTGCGGTATTAAAAAACTTGAAGATACAACCCTGAAAGGGTTGAATTTAATGTTGTCTTGAAATTCAACCCTTACTTAACAGGGTCGTTTTTATATTTTTTATTAAAAAATTTATTGACTTAATATTTAAACATATTATTATTTAATATTTGATTAATATTGTAAAGAGATTTTTTTCTTTTTCAAAGTATTTATCGGAAAATTTAGGAGTTTAGGAGTTATATTTATGGTTAAACTTGATTTCAGCAAAATTAACGGAGGTTTGTTGCCTGCCGTAGCTCAGGATTATAAAACCGGCGAAGTGTTAATGGTTGCTTTTATGAACGAAGAATCCTGGAAAAAAACGCTTGAAACAGGTCTTGCGACTTACTGGAGCCGTTCGCGTTCGGAGTTGTGGACAAAAGGACTTACCTCTGGAAACGTTCAGAAAGTCAAAGAAATTCTTGTCGATTGCGATCTTGACACTGTCGTTTTAAAAATCGAACAGATTGGCGGCGGAGCTTGCCATACGAATAAACGTTCCTGTTTTTATAGAAAAGTAGAAAACAACGATTTAATTGAGATAATGTAAATAGGAGTTATAAAAAATGAAACAGATAAAATTGGGATTGCCGAAAGGAAGTCTTCAGGACGCAACGATAAATCTTTTTGCAAAAGCGGGTTATAAGATTACAGTTTCATCGAGGTCTTATTTTCCGGCCATAGACGATTCTGAAATTTCCTGTATGCTAATCAGAGCTCAGGAAATGGCTCGTTATGTTCAGGACGGAGTTCTTGACGCGGGTATTACCGGACTTGACTGGGTTCTTGAAAACAGAGCCGACGTTCAGGAAATAACAGAACTTATGTATTCTAAAGCGACTACAAAACCGGTCAGATGGGTTCTTGCCGCTCCTGAAAATTCCAATATTAAAAGCGTAAAAGATCTTCAGGGAAAACGCATAGCCACAGAAGTGGTGAACCTCACGGCGGATTATTTAAGAAAACATAATGTTACCGCTAAAGTGGAATTTAGTTGGGGGGCTACCGAAGTTAAACCTCCGCATCTTGCCGACGCTATTGTCGAGGTTACTGAAACGGGAAGTTCGCTGAGAGCCAATAAACTCGCTATTATCGACGAACTGCTCGTTTCAACCACAAGATTTATTATGAACAAAGAAGCTTATAAAGACGAATGGAAAAAATCTAAAATTGAAACTATATCAATGTTATTGAAATCCGCCATTGAAAGCGAAAACAAAGTCGGTTTGATGTGCAACGTTAAAGAAGAAAATCTCGATGCTATTCTCAAATCTCTGCCTTCTATGAAATCGCCTACTATCAATAAACTTGCGTCGGGTGGTTGGTATGCTTTAAATACAATAATCGAAGAATCTCAAGTAAGAAACATTATTATATCTTTAAAAAAACTCGGAGCTGTTGATTTGGTAGAATATCCGCTTAATAAAGTTATACCCTAAGCCGGATAAACCGGAAAAACTGTTAACATTATCAAAATTTTTTTTGCTGAAAAAACAAAAAAATTTTTGATAATGCAATAAATAAAAACGCTGGCGCGCCGCATTTTTTTCAAATACAAATTATGAATTTTAAATCTCTCAATAAATTTTGTTTTCTTTATCTTCTATACAACTGCCATCTGTGGTTTACATTGATTTATTTTCCGCCTTATGCCAATAAATGCGGGATTTCAAATATTGGGCTCGGAAGTATTTTGTCGGTCTACAATATTATTTCTCTGATTTTTATGATTCCTTTCGGTATTCTGACTGATAAATTCGGCTCGAAAAAAATTATGAACGCCGGAGTTGTTCTGCTAATAATCTGGGTGATACTCGTAGCGTTTTGTTCGGATTTTTATTGTTTCCTTGCCGGCTATTTTTTTGGCGGAATTGGAACAGTGCTTTTTCTCATTTCTCTGAACTCTGCCTTCTATTCGTCTATCAATATTTCTAATTCAAAAAAATATATCACATATTTTTATACCGCGTCCACTCTCGGATTTATGTTGGGTCCGTTTATAGGAAGTTATCTTGTTAAATATCTAAAATACGAAACTGCGTTTAAAATTGATATTTTGAATTTATTATTTATGCTGGCATTAATTGTAAAAACTGAAATGCCTAAACAATTATATTTCAGATTCTCCGATTATTTAAAAGATTTCAATTTAAAAACATTTATTCTTATTTTATTAACCATTATTTTTTATTCGCATTACGGAACCGAACAAACTTCTTATACTCTGCTTATGCAGAAAAAACTTGATTTTTCGGATTTGCAGGTAGGAAATGTTTTTGTAGTTCTCGGATTATGGATTTCAATAGTAACTTTAATTGTAGGAAAACTTTCCAAAGCCAAATATTTAATTTTAATATATTGTTTTGGGGTTATGACTTCGGGATTATTTCAATTTGCGACAGGCTTATCAAATAATTACTTTGACTTTCTAATCTACCGCGTTCTTCATACTTTGGGCGACGCTATCTGTATGCTTATGCTCGGATTAATCGTTTCGCTTGTTTTTGATAAATCTCGAATGGGATTCAGTTTCGGTTTTTTTCTAATGGCTCAGCTTATAGCTTCAATACCTTTTTCTTACATAAGCGGAATATTAAGCCGGAACGGCAATTATTCCACGCCGTTTTTTTTCAACGCCTTTTTTATGATTGGTTCCTCTATTTTTGTCATAATTTTCAGAAAAAAAATACGCAAAATTTTCGGTTTCGACTCGCAGCCAGCCGAATAATAACTTTAACCCGAAAACTGCGTAAAGATTTTGAAAAATTGTTCAGACAGCATAGAATACTTGTTTCAAACAATTTTTCAAAATCTTAAAAACACATTATTTACGGCTAAAGCCGTAAATTTAAAATGTTTTCGGGTTTTAAGAAGTTTTAACATAAATTGCGATTTTAAATCGCAATAAAGCGTCTATGTTTTTAGAAAAGGGCGGTTTCAAAGAAACCGCTTAAGCGATTCCAATTGGAATCGCTGCTTCACTTTATATCTAATGCGTTATCAGGGTTTAAAAAATCCGAACCTAAACCTCAAACAAAACAAATAATCGTAAAATATAAAATAATTTAAATTAAATATTAGTTGATTTTTTATTTAAAAAAAATAAAATAAAACATTATTTAATTAAGGGTTTAACAATGGACAATAAAATAACTGAAGACGACATAAAAAATATAATTGATAATACTGAAATATTAAAAGATAATTTTTTGCAGTGCGCGATTCAAGATTATTCGGAATTATTTTTTTCAGTAATAGGAAAAACTCCTTTCAGAGACGATATGTGCATAAGCAGAGAAGGTTCGGTTGTAATTTCGCCTCAATTATTATTTACTCCCAACAAAATAAACTATAATTTGTCCGAACTTGCCGAGGATGAAAATATTGTGATAGAAGCGAGAATTCTTTTTTTCAACAATTACAAACTTCAATTCAGCGAACATCCGGTAAGAAGATATAAAAAAAGCGTTGAAAACGTAGCTTCGGAAATCATCGAGGATTTTTTCAAATCGGATAATAAAACCTGGGCGGTTATTAAAACGCCGGACGCCAAATTATGGAGACTTTCATTGCTTCATTATATATCTGGAAAATCATTTTATAAAAACCGGGATAATAACTCCGGCAACAATAGAATATCCAATTTATTATAAACAGAGACAATCGAATGATTATTATTCCAGCTATAGATTTGAAAGACGGCAAATGCGTGCGTCTTCTTCAGGGCGATTATTCCAAAGTTAAACATTATTCCGGAAATCCGGTCGATCAAGCGCTTGAATGGGAAGCGTCCGGAGCCGAACTAATTCATATTGTGGATTTGGACGGAGCTAAAAGCGGCATAGGGAGCAACCATAAAATCATTGAAACGATAATAAAATCCATTAAAATTCCGGTTGAAGTCGGCGGCGGGGTGAGACGCTTTGAAACCGTGAAATACTTGATTGAAACCGGAGTAAAATTTATTGCGCTTGGCACGGCCGCGGTCAAAAATCCTGAATTTTTGAAAGAAGCAATTAACGAGTATCCCGATCATATAACGGTTGGGATTGACGCTAAAAATAATTTCATTTCCATTGACGGCTGGATTAATTCAACGCAGATTGATTATCTGAGCTTCGCTAAAAATGTAGAGTCGCTTGGATGCAGACGAATTATTTATACCGATATTTCAAGGGACGGAACTCTAACGTCTCCGAATTTCGACGGCATTAAAAAGCTTGCCGACGCAGTCGATTGCGATATAATTGCTTCCGGCGGAGTTTCGTCTTTAAACGATTTGATTTCCTTGAAAGATTTAAAAAAAAAAAATATTACCGGCGTAATAGCGGGCAAAGCTCTTTATGAAAAAAATTTTTCGCTTCAAGAAGCCGTCAGAATTTTAAAATAAAAGTTTATGAAAATTGTTAAAACGCGAAAATGATGAATGAGCTCATACTTTATTAAATCAGAAAACCCAATAAAACCTATGAAAAAATTATTATTCTTTTTAATAACGATTACGGTAATTATTAAACTGGTTATAAGCTTATATATGACGAATAAATTTATAGCCTCTGATTCGTATAAATATTTAGGATTGGCTAAAAGTATAATCGCTGGGAAAGGATTCGTTTCTTCCAATAACGAACCATTTACAAAAGTCGGCGTTTTTTACGGCGTTGTTCTATCGGCGTTATTTAAAGTTGGAATAATAAACCATTCCGCAATTATAGCGCTTCAAAGCATAGCTCTCGGTTTATTGTTAAGTTTCATATGTTTAAAAATTCATTCTAAAATTTTCGGAGTTGATTCCATAGACGCTCCGGTTTTGTTTTTTTTATTAACGTTTTATCCGACTGTTTTTTTTTCGTCTTTCTTTATCTTAACGGAAATGCTTTTTACGGTTTTGTTATACGCTTCTTCCTATCTGTTCATTTTATACGAAGAAAAAAAAGATTATTTATTCCTGATTTTCTCAGCCGTTCTCTTGGCTTTTGCCGCTTTGACAAGATCGATGATTTTATTTTTCCCTTTCGGTTTTGCCGTTTGCGCCGCCGCATATTCGATTTACAAGAAAAAAAAATTCGGAAGAACCGTTTTCGATTCCTTTGTTTTTTTATTTTTTTTCTGCGTAATCATTATGCCTTGGACATTACGAAATTATCTTGTCTTTAAAAAATTCATTCCAATAACGACGAACGGCGGCGGAATTTATTTCGGTTATCTTGCTTTAAAATACGGAGAAGAAAACGTATGGAAATGCTCTGAAATGAAAGAGTTTAAAAAAGCCAAAACCAATATGATTTTAGATAAAATGTTTTTAGAAGCCGAAAAAAAATTATTGCGCGAAAAACGGGCGGAATTAGTTTTCGACTCTTTTAAAAGATTTTTCGTATTTTGGTTGGACATACCCGGCTCAAAAATATTATTAAAAGGAAAAAATCTGATACTTGTTTTTTTAAAATCGGCGCATTATTCCTTGCTCTTATTTTCTTTTGCAGGAATTCTTTTTGCGCTTAAAGAACATAAAAAAATATTTTTATTCCTTATCTTTATCTGTTATTATGCCGCTCTTCATTCGGCGACGTTTGCGAACGGCAGATACCGTTTTCCAATCGAGCCGGTTCTTCTTCTTTTCGCATACGTAGGAGCAAAAAAAATTATTGAAATCTTGATAAGGCGGAATTCAGAGATTTAGCGACATTTAACAATTCTTCGCTTTGATTAACGAGCTGATCCGACGCGGCGTTCAAATCCGCGACTACGGTTTTCACCGACACTGCCGAATTTGAAATATTTTCGCTCGCCTGACTCTGACGCTGAAGAGCCGTAACAATCGAATCTATGCTTTGTTTGGTCGAACCGATTGATTCGCGTATCGAAAAGAATGTTTCGTTCAATCTGCTCGCATATTCCGAGCTTGTTTGAACGCTTTCTCCGGAAGCGGTCATCGTATCTACCGTCAATTTCATACTATCTTTTATAGCGTCGATTATCAATGATATTTCGGATACGCTTTCCTGACTGCTTTCTGATAATTTTCTCACTTCGTCCGCCACTACGGCGAATCCCCGTCCGGCATCTCCGGCGCGAGCCGCTTCTATCGCGGCGTTTAAAGCCAGTAAATTCGTTTGCTCGCTTATCGAACTTATGGCGTTTATTATGATTCCGATTTTTTTGCTCGAATTTTCAAGATCTCCGATTTTACTTCCTATTTGATTCATACTCTCAGATATTGATTTTAATCCGGATAACGTATCCGAAACAACTGATGAACCCGTTAAAACCTGATTCTCCGCCGACGCTGAAATTCGCTCCGCCGATTTTGATGATTCCGAAACCTCTTTTATCGCCGAACTTATTTCTGATATTCCGCCTGCTATCTCTTCGATTTTTTCCGATTGGATTTTTGCGCCTTGCGACATATTTTGCGTTGTCTTTCTCAATTTTATCGCGGCGGAATTCACATTGTCAGACGAAGTTTTTATCTCTGAAATAAGAATTTTTAAATTATCCACCATGGCTGAGAACGAATCTCCCAGACTCCCTTTTATTCTTTCTTTTAATAAATCCGCATTCAATTTTCCCGCGCTCAGCAATTCCGCCTGTTCAGCCAATTTTTTTAAATTTTCGATCATTTCTGAAAACGCCGACGATAGGGAGCCGTTATAACTAATCTTTAATTTTTCGTTTTGGAGATCGCCGTTCGCAATCAATCTCGCTTTCTCCGCAAGACCTCTTAAATTCACGGTCATTGTCCGGAAAGCGTTGCCCAAATCGCCGATAATATTCTCGTCTAAAACCGGTTCGTATAATTTGTCGGAGGCTATTATTTCGGCTTGTTCAGCCAATTTTTTTAGATTTCCTATCATATCGGAAAACGCTTTTGTCAACGCTCCCTTTCCGCCGGTTGACAACTGTTTGTTTTTTAAATCTCCCGCCGCAATAATTTGAGCTTTTAACGCGAGAGATTTCAAATTTCCAATCATAAGAGCGAACGCCGAACCCAAATCTCCGGTTATTTTTTCGTTCAACATATTATCGTCGAGTTTTTCTTCCGCAATAATCTGAGCCTGATTCGCAAGTTTTCTTAAATTAGCTATCATATCGGAAAATGCTTTTGACAGCGTTCCGCAATCATTAACTGTAAGTTTAGAATTTTTCAAATCTCCGGCGGCTATGATTTTCGCTTTTTCCGTCAAATTTCTTAAATTAATAATCATATCCGCAAACGCTTTGCCGAGCGTTCCGGTTCCCGAAATATTCAATGAATTATTATATAAATCGTCCGCGGCTATTATGCTCGATTGGTTTGCGAGATTTCTTAATTTTAACGTCATTGACGAAAACGCCTCTCCAAGGTCGCCGGAAATTTTCGCGTCAAGTTTGCAGTTTAATAAATCGTCTTCCGCGATACATATAGCTTGTTCCGCAAGTTTTCTTTGACTTGTCAAAATGTTATTGAACGACTGCGTGAGTTTTCCTATTTCATCCGAACCCGAATATCGCAGTTTTTCAATTTTTAAGTTGCCAAGCGCAAGCTGTTCGCCTATAACCGCGACCTTTAAAACCGGATTCGTAATTTTTGCCGATATGTACAATGAAAAAATAAACGCGGTTAAAATCAGCAATAATAAAAATATTGACGTTATTCTTTTCATTTCAATTAAATCTTTAAATGCCGCGTCATTTGATATTTCCGCAACCGCATACCAATTTTTATTAAAAAACTTTTTGGAAACGTTTGAAGAATTTAAAGCCGATTGTTTTGTGAAAACTATGATTTTTTCTTTGTTTTTCAAATATCCTTTGTTTTCGTTTTCGATTTTTTTCAAAAGTTCCGAATTTAAATTTTTTGACTTTAAGATTACAGATTGTTTAATTAAAAACTCGGGCGCCGAAATGATGAAATTATCAGAATTAAATAATTGCAAAAAAGCGTTAGTATCCTGATTATTTCCCGAAATCAATTGAATGGAATTATTTTTTTCATAAAATAATTTCGAACAATCGAACGCGCCGACTAAAAATCCGGCGACTTGACCGTCGCTTAATGTCAGAGGATAATACGAAACTATCGTAATCGCGCCGAACAAAGAGCTCTCGTGGACTTCGGTCAAATTAAACGTTTTATTTTTCAACGCTTCGGCAAATCCCTGTTCCGAAGAAACGTTCTTCATTAAAAGATTGTTGTTTGACGAAGCGACTATTTTTCCTTGAAGATTTACAGCGCTGATATTAATAAAAACGTTATAGCTGTTTTTGAATTTAACCAGCATTTTCGTAATATTGCCTTCGATATCGTCGGCGAGGATTTCATCCATTACGGACAGCTCGCTCCATGTTTTCAAATTTTCAATATTCACGTTTAGAGTCAAATTTAAATTTTCGAGAAATCCGGTTTGTATGTCGTAATAGTTTTTTACTATATCCGATTCCTTTGAATTCTCAAAGAAATAAATGCCCGCAATAAATAAAAGCAGCATAGGGATGCAAGTCGCGGAAGTAAAATAAATAACTAATTTTTTTTTTAGAAGCATAAAATATTTTCGCTAAAAGAAGCCGTCGGCCGGTTTCTGTAATTTTAAATGGTCGTATGCCGCGCGGTTGACAACCCTGCCGCCGCGCGTTCTGCTGATGAATCCTATTTTCAGCAGATATGGTTCAATCATATCAACAAGCGTATCTGATTCTTCGTCGAGCGTGGCTGCTATTGCCTCTATGCCCACAGGTCCGCCGTTATAAAATTCAATGATTAATTTTAAATACGAACGGTCTAAATCGTCAAGACCCATACTGTCGACGCCTTCGAGTTCAAGCGACTTCACTGCGGAATCCTTGTCGATTACTCCGTTATTTTTGACCATAGCGAAATCTCTTACCCTTCTGAGAAGGCGATTGACTATTCGCGGAGTGCCTCTGCCGCGTTTCGCTATTTCTTCAATCGCGTCTTTGTCAATTTTATTATTCAACAATTTCGCAGAACGTTCGATTATCCGCATCAATTCTTCAATCGGATAAAAATCAAGATGATATATCAATCCGAATCTTTCTCTTAACGGCGCTGAAAGAAGTCCCGCCCGAGTCGTTGCTCCCACCAGCGTAAAAGGTTTTATCGGAATTTTTATCGTTTTGGCAAAAGCCCCTTTATCTACCACAAAATCGGTTTTAAAATCTTCCATAGCCGGATATATGAATTCTTCAACCGCTATTCCAAGTCTGTGAATTTCATCTATAAATAACACGTCGTTTTCTTCAAGATTTGTCAATATGCCCATCAAATCGCCTTTTTTATCGAGGACAGGTCCTGACGAAGTTACAAGATTAGCGCCCATTTCATTAGCTATTATATGCGCAAGCGTAGTTTTCCCAAGCCCGGGAGGTCCGTAAAATAAAGTGTGCTCAATAGGTTCGTTCCGCATTTTAGCCGCCTGAACCGCCACCCTCAATTTTTCAACCACTTTCGTCTGACCAATGTATTCAGACATCGATTTAGGACGCAAACTCCAGTTGAACTGTTTTTCCTGTTCCGTTGATTCCCCTGATATTATTCTTTCTATTGCCATATATCAATATGTAAAAAAAGTTTTATACGCAAGATAAACGCCGAACAAATCGTGTTTTGAAACAAGCTCGTAAGGCGAATGCATCGACATAACGCTCGGTCCGCAATCCACGACATTGCAGCCGTATTTCGATATATGACGGGCTATGGTGCCGCCGCCGCCTTCGTCAACCTTTGAAAACGAACCAATCTGCCAGCATATTTTATCGCGTTCAAATAATCGCGTCAATCTTGATATGTATTCGGCGTTAGCGTCGTTAGTGGAGCTTTTTCCGCCGTGTCCGGTAAATTTAGTCAACACCGCTCCGTATCCGAACTTTGAACAATTCAACGGTTCAAACACTTCCGGAAAGTTCGGATTTATAGCGGAATTAACGTCCGCGGATATCGCGTTGGATTTCAGAAATATTTTTCTGTAATCCGAATTCCTTGCGTTTTTCTTTTCGGTTTCTAAAATAAAATTAATTAAATCTTCTATAAAAAGCGATTGCGCGCCCGTAGGTCCGTCGCTGCCGGTTTCTTCTTTATCATAAAAAATTGTCGCGCAGGATTTTGAAACTTTTTTCATATCGACGTCAATCGCCGCTTTTAACGAAGTAAAAGAACAAGCCCTGTCGTCATGTCCGTATCCGGCTATCAATGATTCGTCAAATCCTGAAAATCTCGGTTTTAAAGCAGGCGTCAATTGCAGTTCGGCCGTTAAAAAATCTTCTTCTTTTATTCCGTATTTTTTATTTAATATATTCATCGCAAACATCTTTATTCTATGCTTATCTTTAGAATATTTTTTATCGTATACCGTTCCCGCAATCGCGTTAAGCGACTCTGCGTTAACCGCTTCTTTTATAGTCTTCGGATCCTGAATTCTTTTTGACAAATGCGGCGCTATATCAGGAATCACAAGAACCGGATCTCCCTCGTTGTTTCCAATATCAATATTTACGGTTTTACCCGAACGAGTAATAATAATCCCGTTCAAACTTAGCGGAATATTCATCCATTGATACTTTTTTATGCCTCCGTAATAATGCGTCTTCAACATTAAAATATCCGACATATCCGCGAAAGGGTTCTGTTTCAAATCTATATGAGGCGAGTCAATATGAGATATAATGAAATTTATTCCGGATTCAATACTGTTTTTCAGATTTACAACCGCAATGTTCTTATTGAAAAATTTAATGTAAAATTTTCGGGGAAGCTTTTTTACGTCCGAATACAAATCTATTTTTTCGTATCCATTTGATAAAACCGCTTTTTCGATTTCTAAAACAGATAAACGTTCGGTTTTAGCTTTTTCAATAAAATTCATATATTCAAACGCAAACGCGTCTATATCCCTGTTTGTATATCTTCTGTTTTTTATAAAAAAAGGTTCGTTGGCATATATCAGATTTTTCATTTCAATAATTTTTTTATTTTTTCTAAAAGATTTTTTAATACAAACGGTTTTTTAACGTAGTCGTCGGCTCCTGAGTTGAAACCGAGTTCAATATCGGCATCGCTCGTTTTGGCTGAAATGAAAATAATGGGGATATGTTTAAAATCGCCGCTCTGTTTTAACGCTCTGCATAAATCATACCCCGAAATCCAATTCATCATTATATCAAGGAGAATAATATCGGCTTTTTGAATCTTTAATATTTCAAATAATTGTATTCCGTTTAATACCGTAAATACTTCAAAATTATCCGATTCAAGATAATCTTTTAATAATTCGAGAATATCCGAGTCATCGTCGGCGATGACTATTTTCTTTTTCGATATATTATCTGACATAATGCAAGACGCAACTAAAAATATATAGTTTAAAATATATAATAAAATATATAAAAAAAAATTATATTTCAATTTTAAAAAAAATAAATAAATTTTTTCATTATTTCAAAAATTGTCTTGAAAATATTTTTTCGAATTTTATAATATTAGTTATGAATAATAACAGAAAATTATTATGGATTATCTTGCTCGCGGCTATAGCCGGAACCGTTATTTTTCTAAAAAACAACGATTATTTTAACTCCGGTAACGAAGAAAATCCATACTCTGAAGAATTAAAAAATGAAACGTCTGATGAAACTTTAACAAATAATTATATGTCCGTTCCCGAAAAAAGATTGGAAAACTCAATAACAATAGGGATTTCAGGAGCCGTTAAAAACCCCGGTTCTTATGTTATTGATAAACCGGTAAGCATTCGAGAATTAATTAATCTTGCCGGCGGTCTAAACCAAGACGCAGACTACGATTTTAAATACGATAACGTCAGAATATTTGAATCCGACACTGTAGTTATTCCCGCGAAATTAAATTATGATAAATATCAAAATAAATTCACGCTTACAAATCAGTCGCTCGGCAATCTTGATAGATTTGAAAAAAAAGAAAAAGACGTTAAATCAAAAATATATCGCGAGAACGCCTCTCTAAAAAAAATTAATATAAACAGCGACAATATTTCAGAATTAACGCAGATTCCAAGAATAGGTCCGAAAACGGCTGAAACCATAATCGAATACAGAAAAGAACACGGGAATTTCAAAAATATAAACGAACTCACAAAAGTTCCGCGTATCGGCCCGAAAACATTCGAATTAATCAAAGAAAAAATAACCGTTAAATAAACCTCTTGAAATGAAAAAATCCGGACTATCGTTCAATATAATCGTTAAAAATGAAGAGCATTGCATCGAACTCTGCCTGAAATCGATACAAAAAATCGCCGATGAAATTATTATTACCGATACCGGTTCATCAGACAATACAATTGAAATCTGCAAAAAATATTCCCGCAAGATTTTCCATTGCGAATGGAACGACGATTTTTCCGAAGCAAGAAATTTTACAAAATCCAAAAGCTCGTTTGAATGGATTTTTTTAATCGACGCCGACGAACGCCTTGCTCCGGAAGAATACGATTCAATATTGAACTCAATAAAAACCGGTTCTGCCGACGCTTATATTTGCTCGACTAAAAATTTCACAAATATTTCATCCACTTCAAACTGGAAAATTAATTTATCCGAAACCGAAAAAAAAATGGCGGGAACCGCTTCAGGCTGGTTTCCTTCGGATAAAATAAGATTATTTAAAAATAAATCCGAATATTTTTTTTCGGGTCATATTCACGAACTTATTATAGATTCTATAAGGGCGAATAACGGCGTTTTAAAAGACGCGGATTTTTATATATATCATTACGGTTATATTTACGCAGAACTCGATAAGAATATAAAAAATAGAAAACTTGAATTTTATGAAAAACTAAACGAAAAAAAATTGGCGAGGTATAACGACATAAAATCCGTTTTTGAACTCGCTAAACAAAAAAGAGCAGCGAAAAAATTTAACGAAGCCGTTAAATTATTTGAAAGATGCGTCTCGGAAAAGTATCGGGTCGCCGAAGTTTTTAACGAATTATCGGTTATTAATATCAATCTCGGCGATTATACGAAATCGCTCGAATACGCCAAATTAAGCGTTCAATATGATTCGGCGAACATTTCGGCGAAAAATAATCTCGCCATCTCATATTGGAAAATAGGGGACGCCGGTAAAGCGGTTGAAATTCTAAAAAACGTTATAGATGTTAATCCGGCTCATTCTAACGCTTACTCGAATCTTGCGGCTATTTATAAATCTTCAGGCGATAATTTGAACGCCGGAAAAATGTATGTTTTAGCGATTCATTACAATCCGAACGATATTAAAACCCTTGAAAATTACGCTAAATTACTGCTTGTGGAAAAAAAATACGTCGAATTAGATGAAATCGTTTGTTCGATTCTTAAATTGAATCCTTTGAATAATTTCGCCCTTGAAAACAAGGGTTTTTCCGTAAAAATGAAAGATTCGATTTTAAATAAAGAATACGAAAATTTTTTTTCCGAAGGCGTTTTATTTTTTAATAAAAACGATTTTAAGCAGGCGCTTAAATGTTTTAGAAAAAGTTTGAACTTGAATCCTGATTTGGACGAATGCAGAAAATATGCCGCCGAATGTTATTTGAAGCTTGGAGATAAAAAAAAATACGATATCGAGATTAATCGAAAATAATAATGAATAAAGAATTTCAATTCGGGTATTTTTTCAATTTTCTAAGCCGAATTTCATCGGAAACGGATAACCGTATAATTTACTCTTAATCCTTTTCATGAATTTCGGCTTAAGAGTTTAAATAAAAAAATTCCGTAAATACCGGTAAGAGCGAATAATTTAAGATTCGTAAATACGACCGGAAATCCGCGTAAGAAAAATTTGTGGTCGTATGGATAATAAAAAAATATCAAAGAACAAAAAATTAAAAATAGCAAATCTGTTTTATCTTTTTTCTGCGGACAAGATTTCGGAGATTTCCTGAATACCTTAAAAAATTCAGAGATGAAATCATTGTTTTTATAATAAACCGCAACCGCAGTCAGAACAATCGTATAATGATATTCCCAGTTTATCGAATGCATAAGTATCATACAAATAAACATAATAGAAAACTGAAAATAATCCGCATCGGGCAGACGCCTCCTCAAATATAAAACAAAGATTGTCAATAAAAAAAAGAAGGATTTAATAATAACGGGAAATTTAACCGCCAAAAAAGGACTATGCAGAAGTTCAATAGTGTATTCGTTGTATGCGAGAAACAAACGTCTGCACATAGCGTCAAAAGACTGAATATAAGGAGCCGAACTTGCTCCTTCAAACTGAAGTTGAGGAATTACTTCGGTAAAATATAAAACGTATTCCGAATACGGAACTATAATTAAACTCATAAGAACAATTCCAAAAAAAGTCAGAGCCGCGTAAAAAACCGTTTTGAACTTTCTTCTAAAAATAAAATACGGACTTAATAAAACCGGCTGCACGCTCAATACTACGAGAATTCCCCAGATAATTCCGGATAATCCGTCTTTTTCTCTGAATTGAAATAAAAGAAGGTATAGCGTAAGCAAAACGATTTTAATATTGCCGTATCTGATATTATCGTAAAGAGGTCTGAAAAAAATAAAAATAATAACAAACAACAGAATAGAAAAGTTTGTTTTATTTTTGAAACATCCGGCATTTCTTAATATTATCAATGAAACGAATACTAAGCAAATATTGAATAAAGTCCAAATAATTTTCGCTGTTTCAATGCCGAATTCTTTATTAATAAATCTCGCCGGCATATACAAAACAGAAACAGCCGGAAGATACGTGAATCCGCCGTTATAAGGTTTAAAATAATATAATTCCTTAGACTGCAATAAATTATCGGCGGCGGTTATGTTAGCTTTTAAATCCACCATCCACGATTGTTTGACGGAACGCAAAGAAATAAAAATAAAAAAAATGAATACAAAAATTAGAGTAACGAAAAAAAATTTCTTATTCATTTATACATTATGTTTTCTTTTAATTTCTCGACTATATAATAAACCTGCGCGTCGTATAAATCTTTTTCGGCGAAAAATTTAACGTAAAAATCGTAAAACAAATCCTGTATTTCAGGTTGATTGGTGTGAAGCTGAATTTTTCTGAATACATTTATTAATTTTATAAAATTTTGATACGCGGATTTATCGAAAGATTCATATGCTATGGAATTTAACAATTCGTTGAGAAGTTCAAGCAATTTTTTATTTGATTCCTTGTGTATCAAAGAATTGTAGAATTGAACATTCCATATAATAGAAGGTTCGACGAGTTTATCGAGAGCTGCCGCGTCGTTATTCTCGATACATTTAATCAACCGCGTGTAAATAACTTCCTGCATAATCGATTTAACAACGGGCGGGAGATAAATATCGGGATTTTCAATGCTTTTTTTATAAAAATCAATGCCGTCGTAAAACTTCGCGAAAAATCCGGAATACTTTTTTAGATTAACAACGACATTCGTTTTTAACAGTTTGATTCTCGAATCGTTTGGAAAATCGGAAAAAGAAAAATAATAATCGAATTCTACGGATTCGCCCGATTTAATTCTATCGATATAATTCTCTGGTTCGCTCAGATTTTTCACGAAATATTTTTCCGTGAATTTAATGGTCTTATTGACTGAAACAAGATAATAAGATTCGGGAAAATCAATCGGCGATTTTAGTTCGATAACATACGCGTAGATTTTTTTATTATGAATATGTTTCGCCGAAAGAATATTTATTTCATAATTGAACAACTGATATTTTTTTAATTTCTCATATCCGTATAAATCGTATGCCGCGGCTATCGCGGCGATTACGGGTTTGTCGAACTTGGACGGCTTGACGAGTTTGTTAAAAATATTTTCGCCGTTTTTAAACTCATCCAAATTGCTTTCGGCGAGACGAAGCGACTCTAAAAATTTATCTTCAAAATCCGCTCCGAACTTTTTCGCAATATCCATCGCATAATACGCATATTTAATGATTTGAGTCGCTTCAAGACCCGATATTTCATCGAAAAACCAGCCGCAACTTGTGAACATATATTGAGAATATTTTTGCATCTCAAGAAGCGAAATAATTTTATCTCTGAATCCGGCGTCGAGATTAAAATTCTTTAAAAATCTAACGACATTTTTTTCGTTTAGATTTTGATTATTTACAAGTATTATATATTCTGATAAAATTTTATGTTTAATATTTTCATCATTAATATATTTGCTTAATTCTAAATCATACAAAGCGTCCAAATCTGATTTGAGTTTATTCATTGCGCCGCGCAAATAAAACCGCCATTTCTGATTCCATTTAGCGGAATTGTCAATTTTACAGCCGCAATCGTCCGACCATCTGCCTACTCCGTGAGCGCAGCTCCATGATGAATTCTCGTGAATCTTAACTTCTTTAAAATAATTATTTTGACTCAAATAATATGAAATATTGCAAACTTTAATGTTTTTCGATTGTTCAAGGTTGTTGAATATATAAGACAGCGCAAGCTCCCCGAATTTTTTATGGTGTCCGTAAGTTTCTCCGTCCGTTGCCATCGTTATAAGCTGATTATACGGAAAATTATTTTTAAATTTCGAATTTATCGCTCCCATAAAATTATCGCCGTTCTCAAGAATGTTTTCAAAAGCGGCGGCTTTTGACAAATGAGCTTCATAAAAAATTACTATTATGCTTTTGCCGTTTTTTAAATGAATTTTGTGCGGAACAGAAACGTCGAAATTCGCAGAATGAACATTTCTCCATTTATTGTTTTCAAAAATTGAATTAGCCTGATAAGGCGATAAAACAGTATATTTGATTCCGTATTCTGAAAGAAGTTCGAGCGTTTCCGAGTCTGCCGCCGTTTCCGCAAGCCACATTCCTTCAGGATATCTGCCGAACCTCAATTCAAAATCCTTTATTCCCCATTCAATCTGTATAATTTTATCCCGCCGCGATGCGAGCGGCATTATTATATGATTATATACCTGAGCTATGGCTCCGCCGCAGCCGGCGAACATTTTTCTTCCGAGTCTGTCCCCTTCCAAAATTCTTTCATAAACCACGGGATTATTGCGTTCTAACCATACAAGAAGCGTCGGTCCGAAATTAAAATTCATATAAGCGTAATTATTGATTATTTTCAGGACTGATTTTCCATTGATTATTTTTCCGAATCCGTTCGGGTAATAGCACTCCGAGGTTATCCTCTCGTTCCAATCGCGGGCAGGAAAAGCCGAAGGCTGAGTTTCGACTATGTTCAACCACGGATTTTCGCGCGGCGGCTGATAAAAATGAGAATGAAGACAAAAATATTTTGTTGTCATCGGGAATCCTTTCCTCCAAAAAAATAACTGAATTCTATTTTATAAATTTTTTTGATAATGTCAATCCGTTTTTAAAAATATCCGGAATTAGGGCGAAGTAAGAAATTGTTCCGGTAATTTTAACCCGAAAACTGCAACGTAAAAATTTGCGCATTTGAAAAAAAGCTTAATAATATTATTTCACTTACTTTCAATAATTTTTCAAAATCCAATTCAGGAAAAGGATTAAGAGCAAAGTATACGGTTATCCTTTTCCGATGAAATTCGGCTTAGGCATTTTTTTAAAAGCCGTTGAAACGGTTCGAGGAGCTTTTTGAAAATAACCGGCAAGCGTCAAACTTCAAAATGATAAGACTGTATATATAATATTTTTCCAAAAGCGTCAAAAACAGCGTTATCAGTCCTTCTATGAAGTTTAACCTGTTCTCTGTTGATATGAACTATTCTAACGTTATACGTTATATTGGGAGCGTCTTGAGTTAATACCGACAAATTTTTTTTTACGTTTTTTTTATCCTGAATCATAATAAAATCAAACGCGTTAAAATTTAATATTTTTTCTTTAGTCATACCGAAATATTTACAAAACGCCTCGTTGACAAATAAAAACTTTCCCTCAATCGTGTATCTTGAAACTAAAAGAGGCATATTTTCCACGACGGTTCTATAAAGTTTTTCAGAATCTTTAAGATAATCGTCCTCAAGAAGTTTGTCGGAAATCAACCGAATTATTCCTACTGTTCCGATAAAATTATTTTTTTCAGTTTTAAGATTCATCAGGTAATGACCGGCTGATGAAACTTCGCCCCAAGAAATAACGCTTCCGATTTTTTCTCTTTTTAAATCAGAACGCTCTTTAAAAATTTCATAAGACTGGTTTTTATCAATAAACCTAATCTGAAGATTTGTCGTTTTTCTATTTCCGCTCCTTCGTTCGTCAAAAAGTTTGGGCGAATCTTTATCGCCGGTTATAATTCCTTTGTATTTCGGCAAAATGTAGAATCTTGAAACTTTTTTTACGTCGTCCTGATGTATAATAACGCTGAAATGTTTCCCTATTAATTCTTCCGGCTCGTAACCGAGAATTTTAATAGAATTATTAATATAAGTGAATTGCCCCTTTTCGTCAAGTTTATAAACGATATCCGGCAGCGAATCCATAAGATTTTTATAACTTTGCCTGTTTCTTTCAAGAAGATACTGATTGACCTTGTTTTCAGTAGTGTCTCTAACAAGTAAAAAAATCAGTTTTTTATTTTGAATACAGAATTGATTTATGCTGAACTCCGCCGATTTATATGCCCCGCTTTTTGTTTTTAATTCCGTGGAATATCTGATATTTTTTGTATTTTCAATTTGTAAAATGCGTTCGTTAAATTTTTCTTGCGAACCCTCGCTTTCAAAATTATAAATATAATTATTAATGATTTCAATTCCTTCATATTCAAGAATATCGGATAAAGCGTCGTTTATAAATTGAATTTGTCCCGATTCATTGATAATGGCAAAACCTTCCATTGCCGCCGTTAATATAACGTTTTTTTCCGCAAGTTGTTTGCTTAATTTCTTTAGAAGTTTTTTTTTCTCAGCAATTAAGTCGCGGTTTTTTTCTTCAAGTTCGCCGTATTTAATCTCAAGTTTATGTATATATTTTTTTAAAGCAAGAATACTTGGATTTTCATTATCCATATCGGCGTCCCCGTTATAAAAAATTATTGACATCGAAAATTTTATAGGACATATCCGTAGTTTCCAGTATTACGGCAGTCTGTTTGCCGGTAACGTATCCGCAGATTTCTCCCGGATTAATTATCAAAGTTTTTGATTTTACTATTTCAAGTTTATGCGTATGTCCAAAGAATACAGCGGAATAGAAGCTTGAATTTTTAAACGAATCAATAGCCGCCGGTTCGTGCATCATTAAAAAATTTTTTGAATCAAACTCAAATTCATACGGTCCTTGAAAAATCGAATGATTCATTTGAAAAATTTTTTCTTTCAAAATAATTCTTTCTCCGTCGTTATTGCCGAAAACAAAAATAATTTTTGAATTCGATTTTATAAAATACCGGCAGGTTATCGGAGAAATAATATCTCCGCAGTGAATCGACAAATCAACTTTTTCTTTATTGAATAAATCTATGGTTTTTTCAATCAAAGGCATATTGTCATGAGAATCCGACATAATTCCGAGTTTCATTCTAAACCGCCCTTAAGCCGAATTTCATTAGAAAAGGCAATTATGATTTTAATCTTTAGCATTGTTCCTTTCCCTGAAACTCGGCTTTTATATTAAAAATTATTTCTACGCTACGCAGGATACTATAATCTTTCTTCTATCGGAACAAAGTGTCTTTTGTTTTCGCCGATATAAATCTGACGCGGTCTCCCGATTTTAAAAGGAGAAGTAGTATGCATCTCGCGCCATTGAGCAATCCAGCCCGGCAATCTTCCGATTGCAAACATCACAGGAAACATATTTGTCGGTATTTCAAGCATTCTGAATATCAATCCGCTGTAGAAATCAACATTGGGATATAGATTCCTTTCGACAAAATAATTATCGGTCAAAGCTCTTTCTTCAAGTTTTAAAGCAATCTCAAGACGTCGGCTGTGAACTCCGTATTTATCAACCATTTCGTGACAGGTTTTTTTTAAAACTTTTGAGCGAGGATCAAACGTTTTATATATTCTGTGTCCGAATCCCATAAGTCTGAAATTAGAACTTTTATCTTTCGCTTTATTTATATAATAATCAATGCTGTGCCCTTCTTCCACTATTTTATCGAACATTTCCATTACCTTCTGATTCGCCCCTCCGTGTAGCGGTCCCCATAACGCGCAGATTCCCGCGCAAATAGAAGCGTATAAATTTACTTTGCTGCTCCCTACAAGTCTTACGGTTGAAGTGGAACAGTTTTGTTCGTGGTCTGCATGCGTAATCAATACTTTTTCAAGAACCTTAACTATAAAGGAATCAATTGCATAATCTCTCGTATAACTTGAAAACATCATATTTAAAATATTCGTGCAATACGAATATTCGCGTTTAGGATAAACTACGGGTTCGCCAATGGATTTTTTATATGAAAACGCGGCTATGGTTCTGATTTTCGATAATAATCGCGGAACGTTAATATCATTATCCGGCTCGTCTTCAAACAAATGAAAAGCGTCGGGATAATATACCGAAAGCGAAGAAACCATAGATGAAAGTATTGCCATCGGATGCGCTTTTGACGGATAACTCTCGAAAAAATGAAGCATGTCTTCATGTATCAATGAGTTCTCGGTTAATTGAGCTGAAAATTTCGATAATTCCGTTTTATTGGGCAGTTTTCCGTAGACCAGCAGATAAGCGGTCTCTACAAAAGTTGTTTTTTCCGCGAGCTCGTCTACCGGATAACCTCTATAATTAAGTATCCCTTTTTCTCCGTCTATGAAAGTTATTGCGCTTTTACAGGCGCCTGTATTTTGAAAACCATTGTCCAAAGTTATATAGCCGGTTTCTTTCCGTAAATTTCCAATATCAATCGCTTTTTCATTCTCAGCGCCAATAACTACGGGCAGTTTATAAACTTTGTCTTCAATTTTCAGTTCCGCAAAATTTTCCATCAACTCACCTCTTTTCAACTCGATAATAGTTTAATTAAAAAAAATCAGTTAGCTCATTGAAAAACCGCTTAAACCCGAATAATGCGCTAAAAGTAAAGTGAAGTTTTTCACAACATAAGAAAAATATAATTTTTTGGCGACTTTTAAAAAATCTAGTTTTTTAAAAAATTAAAAAGTTTTTATGATATAGAATCAAGTATAACAAAAACTTCGCTAAAACGCCATAAAACGCTTTACTGCATTTTATTGATTAAACATTTTATAAAATTATAATTTATCAATTTTTTTTTGCAATATTTTTTTTGAA
This sequence comes from bacterium, assembly GCA_036733285.1. GTDB lineage: Bacteria > JAGOBX01 > JAGOBX01 > JAGOBX01 > JAGOBX01 > JAGOBX01. The sequence goes on along the minus strand of DAINAU010000006.1, from coordinate 15,816 downwards.
TTTTTAATATTGAAAATAATATTATTCTTAACCCCAGAAAATAGAACATTTTCTGAGCGCTTTGATGTTTTTCAAAACATTGTAGTGTAAATTGTAATTGAAAATTGCCACGAGATGGTAATTAAAAATTGCCACACTGGAAAAAACAAATATATAATCAATTTTAATTCAATATTTTAATTAATGCTCTGGCGTTATAATAAAGCAAAGCAAACGATTCGGATAAAATTTTTTTATCGTCAAAAGATTTTTGAATGTCTTTCATAAAATTTTCTATGATCTGTTTTTTTATTTCCAAAGTTTGTTTTGAAATCACGATTTTTTTCAATTCTCCGATTTCTCTCAAAATCCTGTTTTTTTCCGGCTCTGTTTCTATCCAGCCCTGAAGATAGCTTTCGTCCGCATATTCTTCCAGCCGCTTTATTCCTTCGTCCGTGGTCTTAAACCATTCCACAGCGCCCACGGTTTTACCGGATAATATATCCTCATCGCTGTTAGGTCTTGCATTAGCAATTTCTTCATCTGGCTCAATCGGCCATTTTGACATATTTGAATTTCCTTTACCAATACAATATACAATACCTGGTAATCCATTAGTTTCAAAACTAAAAAATCCTTTGCTTGTACCTGGTAAAAGAGGGGCGCTTCTTAGAGATCTCCATGTTAGCCATTTTCTATTGTCATAAACAGTTCCTTCAGAACGGTTTTCTTTTAAACAATGATTTCTTTTACCTGTCCGCCAATCGGTTTTTAAAGGAATATTTTGATTAAAAATCTCATTTAAATATTCAATTCCCAAATATATAAAATCTTGTTTGCTTTTTTTTGAATTATGAATGGTATATAAAAATTGCAATTCATTTTTATTATTATTTTCTTTTACAGAACATTCAACAATAACATCTAATAATGTTCTTGGATATTCGACTTTTTCATATTTTTTTCCTTCCTGCTCCCAAACGATTTTATGACCTCCATCCTGCAATTTATATACCTCGGCTTTATTTGTCTTTTTTGCCCGTTCTGAAAAAATGATTTTGTATTCAGGTTTATTTAAAATCTTTCTTTCCGCATTGATTTGCCGGATATTTAAAAATATTATCGCTATTATAATATAAAAAAATATTGATTTTGGTTTCATAATTTTGTTCCTTTAATAATAAAATTTTTTAAAATTCGAGATGGTAATGAGATCCTTCAACAAGAAAATCAGATAATTGGTATCCAATACTATCCTCAATAAAATCTTTGAATTCATCAGAGATACTGAAATACGTTGAAATCAACACCTCATTCCCGGAGCTGTCCAAAAATTTTTCGTCTATATCTACGCTTCTGCCTTTTCTATGATAATTACCGTGAGGACTTGTCCAGCTTGCTCCTCCGTTCGGATATATATCGCAATCGTATTTTCCTCCCCATTCCAAACTCATATCATTAACCCGTAATCTGGCATATAAATGCGCAGTATCATTATAAAAATTATTGAATATTTGATCTAACGCCCCTGATATAGCGGGATCAACATAATATGGATCGCTATGTTTCGGATGATATGATCGCTCTATAAAATTAGAATTCGAATATCTTGTTAACCCGTCTATTTTTACAGTCAATTTTTTTTCTTTATACACATTTAAAATCTTGGCGCCTATCCGTTCCTGCCCTGAAAATTCATCAGGACGGTATTCGGTCGTAAATATTCCGTTTGCTCCGGTGTATCCCGATACTTCTGAGAACACGCCTTGCGGTCTGCCTGTATGTAAATGTCCTCCGCTATTTTCAACTTCCGCCCAGCATATTGTAACCGGCAAACCGCTTATTGAAGGAGTTGTGGTTATTTTGATATCCGTCTTGGGGTTGGAAGATGAATCTTTCGGCCTGACTGTTTCAGGCGTTAATGTAATATTTATTTTTGTCAAGATTTATTTTTTACCGCTGAAAAATAATTTTTCCCCCGCGAATTTCCGCGAATAAATCAAAACTCATTTTATAAAAAAATCTATATTCATTTTTATTTTCAAACTCCCTAAAAAATTTATATTTCTAATTATGAATATTCTTTCTGTTTTATTCTATATTCGCGTAGATTCGCGTTGATTAGCGGGAAAAATTTCCCCCGCGAATTTCCGCGAATCTACGCGAATAAAATTTCAGCTTTATAAATATTTTTCGACTGATACTTTTTACAAAAATCTAAATTCAACATTCAAAATAGATTCGTAAAATTCGTCAGATTCATGGTAAAAAAAATTTTAACCGCGAATAGAACGAATAGAACGAATCTTAAATTATTGATAACTCTTAAAAAATCATTTGCCTCTAAAATTCTTTAAACCCAAGTACATTATTTAATTTCAAAATAATAATTATAAAAAGCTTTTTCCGGTTTTCATTAGCGCGGATTCGCGTTGATTAGCGGGAAAAATTTCCCCCGCGAATTTCCGCGAATCTCCGCGAATAAAATTTTAAATATTTATGCCTGCATTAGTATTCGTTCCTTTATTTTTTTTTGCGTAAAGTTTCATAAAAACTTTTATGTTTTTCGTATTCATTTTTAAATAAATAATAGGTTTTTTCTAAATCATTTAAAACATTTTTATTTAAAATTTTTTTTTCAAATATCTCAAATAATTCCGCTAAATTATCTGGCGTTTGGACATATAAACACGCGCATTCTTCAATAATATCATTATATCGATACCACAAATCAAATTGGTATTTATCATATGCGTTAAAAATATTATTTTTAGAAATTTTCCGATAATATTCACTAATATCATCTTTGCTTTCTCCCCAATTATCAGTAATATTTAAAACAGGTTTCATCGTTCTGTCAATAATAGTTAAGCAAGGCAAAATTGTATGCAATGCTTCTATATAATATTCTAAAACTAAAGGTTTGCTTTCATTTGATATTTCATTATAAAAATAGTTGGGATAAATTGAACGGCCTAAAAAATAATATGAATCATATAATAAAATTATTTTTTCTGAATTCGATAAACTTCGCAAATAATATTTATAACTATCAGTATCGTTTAAAATAATATTATCATTATTTATATTATACGGCTCTATTCTTTGGTATATTTTTTCTTTAGATAATAAAAAATTACTTTGAAATAAAATCAATATTAATATCAAAAAAATATATCTTATCCGCATTTTAACTATATCCCCGGCCCCGAATATGGTCCTTGCCAACTTCCTTCGTCTCTATCTGTATCAGTTTCTTTTATAGCCTGTGTCTTTTGATCAATACTCCTAAATCTTCTTATATGAGTATTTTGGATACACGGTATCCAATTTCCATTATCATCTTGAAATTCATCCCAAAAATTTTGAATAAACTCAAAATCAACATACGACGAACCGCTTAATATATTTGTAATTGGTATTAACCCTGTTCCAAGTTCATCAAACGTTTGATTATCATAATAAATTATATCAAATTCTTTTTTTCTTTCGGGAATTATTGATTGTGCACCGTTTGGCCAATTTACAGTAAGTTCAGGAATATTTTCACGAAATTTCACCCATTTAAAAGAAACGGTATTAGGTCCAATATAGCATAAAAAAACCGATTGGGCTCCTATATAATTATCAGGCGGACCGCTTTGTCCTTCCGGTTCATCTGCATATAATGCTACCGATAACTCACTTGGCTTTATAATATCATATGTTATGCTTTTGGTAATACTCCCTACAGTTACTGAAACTGTTGCTGATAAAGCTGATTGTAATTTGTTTGCTGTTAATTGCACCCCTCTATATACTTTTGATGAATCGCGATTAAGGGTAGCGTCTCCCGTAACCGACCAATATCCTGCCGCTATTGATGAATTATTAAATCTTATATTTATTAATTCTCCTATTCCAATTGTCGTCCTATCTTGATTAGCCGGATAAGGCGAAACAGCTTCGCTGACAATTTCCCAATTTTCTTCAGAAGAATTTCCTTTCACATCTGCGCCGCAATAAGGCGAATTAACATCTTCGTATGGAGGTTCATCTTTAATATTTATATAACTCGAAGGAATAACCAAAGTAATAAATTCAACTGATAAAGTATTATCTAAACTTCCTGAAATCACTTCATAATCTCCATTAATTGATACGGAAAATGCTTCTTCAACCGTTGTAACGTCATATAAATTAAAACGAGCTAACGCAACTCCGCCACGAATATTCCTGAACGACAAGCGCGCCGAGCCGCCGTCGCCAAGCGAACCGAGATTCGGAATATTAATCGAACCCGGCGATTTTTTTATTAATGCATTTTTTATCGGAGCGAGCATTGAACCGCCTTCGCCGCCGCTGCCTCCGGGTCCGTAATTAATTTTTGACCAATACATAATAAACCATGGTCCGTCCGCCGGAGAATCCGAAACAGTAGGGTCTGTGTTATTTTCAGCTTCAATCCAGTTGACGTATCCGTCGATATCAAGGTCTTCAAATCCGTCGGGTATTCCGTTATTATTGCTGTCGGTTATAAGCGGATTGTAATTGTATTGAACCTCGTATCCGTCGTAAACGCTGTCCCCGTCGGTATCGTAAAGCAATGGATTTGTTATATATCCGTTTGTTCCGTATATCTCGGCATAATCCGGTATGCCGTCTTTATCGCTGTCGCTGTCGTCGGGTTTTGTAAGGAATATAGCTATTTCATTATAATCGTTTATACTGTCGCCGTCTGTGTCAAAACAATACGAATCGGATCCTATTGACTGCTCGTAACTATCGCTCAATCCGTCGTTGTCAGAATCGAGTTCTGAAGGAAAATCGCCGTATTTAAAATATTCCCAATAAGTTCTTGGAAACGGTCCGTCTCCTATACGCATCTTTAAAAATTCGTCGTCGCCTATTGTATCGTAAATTGCAAACGGATTATTTCCGAGACGCAAACGGAAATTCCATTGCTGGGCAAATGTGTCTTTTAGCGTTTCAGGAAAATGTTCAACCGGATTTCCGCTTATATATCCGTTAAAACGCGCCTGCGTATCCGATAACCAATATATATATCCGTGAAAATTGTTCGTTCCGGTATCGGCGTCATAATCCGCTTCCCAGATTGTATCTGCAATAACATTCCATTCCAAATCTATATTAAAAAATTCCGTATCATAAAAAGTTAAAACAAACGAAGACGACGACAATGCGTTTTGCCGCGTTATATTTTTATCAAGTCCGAGCATAGCATTGACGTCAAACGTAAATGTCGTTAATCTATGGTTTCTTGGCCAGCTTATCGACGCCGAATATATGCTCTCCGCGCCCTGTAATTTCCGCTTTCTGCATTTGGTCAATATATCTTCGAGCGTCGCAGTTCCTATTTCCGGAACCGAATCAAGACGGTTGATTGTTTCAAAATAGGTATCGTCAGCCGTGTTTATCTCCGTATCAGGTCCGCATCTGAAATCATAAATATTTTCTACAACATCGTTATCGAGATTCAATACTTTTTCAAGTTTCCAGTATCTCAATGTTTTATTGTCGAGATATTTTAAAGCGTAATGATAATCGGTCGGCGATTCCGTATCTGATGAAACCCAATTATTTATCGCATATCCGTCAAGCGCGTCTATAGCGGACTGTCCCACATACGGTATATCGTCGAGTTCCTGAATGCTTTCAAAATTATCGTCGTCTATTGTTCCGTATATTCCGTCATTCCCTTTTTTGTAATTGAATATATTTTGCGATTGAGTCAGCGTCAGATTTACCGAATATTTTAAAACGTCTTCTGTTGTTGACCAATGATTTACAAATCTTAGAAGCAGTTCGGGATTCTGCGGAGCCCGCGAGATTTTGGAATCGCGGCTGTCCGAACCCGTATCGGAACTTTTTCCGCAGTTTATCAATATTAAAGGAAGAATCATAAACAAGATTATTAGTTTTAATCTACCGCCTGTTTGTTTGTTTGTTTGTTTGTTTGTTTGTTTGTTTGTTTGTTTGCAAAATTTGTTCGCTTTTCATAAAATCCCCCCTAATAATTTAATTATCTATAATACGGAAAAAACCGCATTTATTAGAATCTAATTCAGGAAATGAATTTTACAAATAATAATTATTTCAATAATTGTTCCGTATCTTTAAATCCGTCTGACGCTTTGCCGCAAAAACAAGTTTTACATTTTTAATAATTCGGATTAAATAATTAATCCTTTCAAATACAAACCAAAATACTTTCTTGAAAATTAACTTTTCTCTTAAACCCAAAAACTGCAATAGAAAATTGAAAAATTGCTCAAATGCCGGAAAATGATTGATTTCGGCAATTTTTCAATTGTAAAAAAATAAGCGCCTTCTTTAAAGGCATACTCGGTTTTTGGGTTTTTCGCAGTTTTTCTTAACATTTTCTCCGACCGATTAAAACTGCGCAAACCTAAATGTATTATTTAGGTTAAAATACTCGCTATATTTATTTTTGTCAAGATTTATTTTTTACCGCTGAAAAATAATTTTTCCCCCGCGAATTTCCGCGAATAAATCAAAACTCATTTTATAAAAAAATCTATATTCATTTTTATTTTCAAACTCCCTAAAAAATTTATATTTCTAATTATGAATATTTTTTCTGTTTTATTCTATATTCGCGTAGATTCGCGACTATTAGCGGGAAAAATTGCCCCCCGCGAATTTCCGCGAATCTCCGCTAATAAAATTTCAGCTTTAAATTTTTTTTATCGGCTGATACTTTTTACAAAAATCTAAATTCAACATTCAAAATAGATTCGTTTAATTCGTCAGATTCGTGGTAAAAAAAAAAATTAACCACGAATAGCGCGAATAGAACGAATATTAAATTATTGATAACTCTTAAAAAATCATTTGCCTCTAAAATTCTTTAAACCCAAGTACATTATTTAATTTCAAAATAATAATTATAAAAAGCTTTTTCCGGTTTTCATTAGCGCGGATTCGCGTTGATTAGCGGGAAAAATTTCCCCCGCGAATTTCCGCGAATCTCCGCTAATAAAATTTCAACTTTATAAATATTTTTCGGCTGTCTCACTTACAAAAATGAAACTTTCCCATTCAAAATAGATTCGTAAAATTCGTCAGATTCGTGGTAAAAAAAAAATAACCGCGAATAGAACGAATAGAACGAATCTTGAATTTTCCAAATCAATTCTATTTTAATTCAATATTTTAATTAATGCTCTGGCGTTATAATAAAGCAAAGCAAACGATTCGGATAAAATTTTTTTATCGTCAAAAGATTTTTGAATGTCTTTCATAAAATTTTCTATGATCTGTTTTTTTATTTCCAAAGTTTGTTTTGAAATCACGATTTTTTTCAATTCTCCGATTTCTTTCAAAATCCTGTTTTTTTCCGGCTCTGTTTCTATCCAGCCCTGAACAAAACTTTCGTTAGTATAATCTTCAAGAAGTTTTAATCCTTCTTCCGCCGTCTTAAACCATTCCACCGCGCCTACGGTTTTACCGTAGAGTTTGGTTTTAAAATCAGATCTTTGCGGTTGGATATATGCCCATTCTCCCGGAAACTCAGACCAGCCGCAGGACATAGCATTTTTCCCTTGAACATAACAATGAACTATTCCTGGTAATCCTTTTGATGAAAAACCGATATTATTATTAAATTCGCCTGGTTTAATATATTGCAAATATCCGAAATGCCAGACAAAAATTTCTTTATGTGGAAATTTAAAATAATCCCAATTTTCTTTTTTATATCTAACCGCTCTGCTTTTAACATTTTTTTTTACATCATAAATAACCACATGATATTCCAAATCAAAATTTCTAATTTCCTGTCTGCTGTTTTTATCATTATAGAATTTCCGCGAATAAATCAAAACTCATTTTATAAAAAAATCTATATTCATTTTTATTTTCAAACTCCCTAAAAAATTTATATTTCTAATTATGAATATTATTTCTGTTTTATTCTATATTCGCGTAGATTCGCGACTATTAGCGGGAAAAATTTCCCCCGCGAATATTAGCCATTCTACGCGAATAAAATTTCAGCTTTATAAATAAGGTATTATATTTTTCTCTTTTTTTATTAGCGTAGATTCTATAATTTTTTTTCCAGAAATCTGGCTTTATTATTTTTTTGAAATTGAATTCCCTTTTTTAAACTAAGTTTTATTCCGGTATTTAAAAATATCAAGTCTCTAAATTCAAGCAATTTATACCTAATCCATAATCTATAATTTTTATTTTTAAACAAAAAGAAACATCTCAATTTATTTAAATAAATCTGCATTTTCAAATATGGCAATTCTTTTAAATAAAAAGGAGAACATTTATCCGACAACCAGTATTTATCTTCAATGTATTTGTTTTGAATGCAATTCGCGTATATTTCAGTGCCCGGAAAAATCGTAAGTATTCCCCAGCCGCCCGAAGACGGACGCGCTTTTTTTAAAACTTCAAGCGTTTCAGAAATAGTTTTATTATTTTCACCGGGATTTCCAACCATTAAAAAAATATCCGGTATAATACCGTTTTTTTCGGCGGAGCGAACCGCGTTTACTATTTCGTTTTCTGTAATATTTTTTTTTATATTTTTCAATATAACAGGCGAACCCGATTCAACGCCGTAATTAATTGCAAAACAACCGGCTTTTTTCATCTGGCAAAGCATTTCATCGTCTATGGTTTTCACATTGGTTTCGCAAATCCAGCAAACGTCAATTTTTTTTTCGATTAAACCGGAGCAGATATCAAAAACCCTTTGTTTATCAATCGTGAACGCGTCGTCTATTATATTTATAAATTCAACATTATGGATTTTATTCAAATATTCGATTTCTTCAACGACGTTATCGGCGGTTCTGTATCTTACTTTATTCCCCCAAAAAGCCGACGTAGAACAATACGAACATTTGAAAGGGCAGCCGCGCGAAGTTATTATAGACATAGTTTTCAGGTCGCTGATTTTACGGTTTTTAAAAAAATATCTTCCGTCGTAATGATTAAATTTTATTAAATCCGAAGGAAATTTTGAAAATTTCGGATAAGGAAAATCGTCAAGATTCAAAACTGCGGGACGTTTTCCCGTTATAATGATATGATTTTTTTTAAACGCCAGACCTTTGATATTTTCAAAATCTTTTTTATCGTCGTTAATTTTTTGAAGAAGTTCCGCAAAGGTAATTTCGCCTTCTCCTAAAACTATGAAATCAATAAAAGGATAATTTTCAAGAATCTGAACCGGCATTACAGTAGCATGCGGTCCCCCTAAAACGGAGACTATATTGGGATTAACTGATTTTACCGCTTTGATAAAATCAAACGTTAATGCCCGTCTATCTGTATAACAGGTAAGTCCTATAACATCCGGATTTTCATTTATGATTAGATTAACAGCTTCTTCAAACCTGTATTTCACGAGATTATAAACGGAAACATCGATTTCTTTAATTTTCGAAGCCGCAAACTCTTTAAGATAATACAATCCGAGCGATGGAAATATTATTTCCTTATGAAGTTTTGCATATCCGTTATCAACTTCAGAAGTTATGGGAATATCAATTAAAGCTACTTTCATAAAACATCCTATATTTTTTTTCATTTTATCATTTTATATAAAAAAATGCCAAATCATTTTTTATTTGCAGTTTTAACTATAATTTAGTAATATAACGATAGATTAAAAAAAAAGAGGCAATAACATGAAAAATATTAAAATTATTAATTTTTTTATTTTTGTATTACTTTTAACTACATGTTCCAAAATACCTTACAATAATTATATTTTGAAACCGCGCGGAGATAACAGTTTCAATCTTGTCCGTTTACCATTAAAAAGTTTTAAAATCAGCTCGAACGATAAAGTTTATGTTCATATTTTTAACGGAGATGATATACAATTATTATCGATAAATGACGAAATAATTTTTTCTGATAATAAAGGCGGAAATGATTCTGACTGGATTGAAATTACCGATTTGCTTTTCAAAGAAAAAAATCAAATGACTTATACGCTCAAAAACACTCTTTCAATCGTTTCATATGGTTTACAAATTAGAATTAATGATAATATAGTGTTTTCTTCTATAAACGGAGCGGCAAGAGCTGGTCAGGGTATTGAAAAAAACGCTAATTATCCAATATGCGAAATAATGAAAAGAAATTTTATTTTTATTAAAAAAGAACATAATAATAATCGGATTATAAATAATATAGAATTTAAAGGAAAAGAATTTATTGAAGACGTCTATGTTGTAGACGACGGCGGCGGCTGTGATTTATTTTCCGCCTTTACGGATGTATCTTATTCCTATGGAACTAATATATATGCGGCGGAGGGTTCTTCAATAATTTTAATAAAACAATTAAATTTAATCAAACAAAATTATTATAAAAAAATCGGGTTAAAAATGTATCGCAAAGTAGTCCCTGAATATGATTGGATTGAAAGGGGAGAAAATATAAATATATATTTGTTCAATGATATGAATCATTTTGAAAATTATACCGACGGACGTTGGCCGAAGCCGAGATACGAAAAAACTGTGTTAAATAATCTCGGTGAAAAAATCGCTTCAACTTTTGTTGAAGCGGGAAAAAACGGATGGGTGGAGTGGGATATTACTAAATTAATTGAGACTTCAAACAATAAAGAAATAAGAATTGTATTAAAATCAAATGAAATTCATTTTTCAAGGTTTTTTTCTACGGATAATAATAATAGAAATTTAATTCCAAGAATTATATTATATAATGATTAAAAATCAGTCGGTTATTATAGGACGCCGGTTTGATGCTATGCATCGGTCTTTCGGATACCGGCTTCGTCGGCGTCTGACTTCAATTGCCGATTTTAGGATAAAATCAAAACAAAACCAGATAAGAATATGAAAAAAATATTTATAGCCGCCGGCGAACAATCGGGCGATATGCACGGAGCCGCATTAGTAGAATCGCTAAAAAAAAATTCCGGCGAAACATTGGAAGTCCATTGTATCGGCGGAAATTATCTGAAGAGTCAAGGAGCGATTATTTTCCGTTCAATAGAACATTTATCAGTTATTGGAATAATCGAAGTTCTAAAAAAGATAAATTTTTTTAAAAAACTTCTTAAAGACGCGGTTGAATATATTTATAAACTACAGCCGGATATTATTATATTTATCGACTACCCCGGATTCAACATCAGACTTGCAGAACGGTTAAGAGCAAATTCGAAACTGACCTCGAAATTCATTTATTATATTTCGCCGCAGATTTGGGCTTGGCACACGTCCCGCGTCTACAACATAACAAAACTAATGGACAAAATACTTGTTATATTCAGATTCGAAAAGGATTTTTATGAAAAATACGTTCAAAATAACGGAAAAATCGCTTTTGTCGGACACCCGCTTATGCAAAGAATCAATACGGAATTTTATTATGAAAACAAAAAATTTAAAAAAAAAATAATAGCGCTTTTACCGGGCAGCCGAATCAACGAAATCAATAAAATTCTTCCTTGCATGATTGAAACGGCAAAAAAAATTATCGGCGAGTTTAAAGATTTTAAAATAATAATATCCGCTTCGGATAAAACCAAAATCGAAATCATAAAAAGGCATTTGAAAAATGCTTCGATTGATTTTCCAATAATTGCCGGCAATGCATACGCATTAATTCAAAACGCGGAATGCGTTATAGTATCGTCCGGAACCGCGACTCTTGAAACCGGAATAATCGGAACTCCAATGATCGCCGTTTATAAAGTGAATTTTATAACGGGGCTTCTCGGCAGATTATTTATTAAAATAAAAAATATTGCTTTAATAAATATAGTTTTAAATAAAACCGCGGTTAAAGAGTTTATTCAGGGAAATATGAAATCCGAACTTATTTATGAAGAACTAAAAAAAATTTTAACCGACAAAAAATACGCTGACTCGATAAGAGCGGAACTCGTTAAATCAAGGGAGTTGTTAAAACTTGGAAAAGATGAAATTCCAGCGTTCAAAGAAATTCTCGCAGATTGACCGACGCCAGAAACCTAAAAAAACTGTAATTTATTTAGATTTCAAAGCGTTTTAAAGAATATTCTTACCCTAAATTCAAAAAAATTTATTGATAAGATACTAAAATTGCATTAGGCATTTTTAGGATTCAAAGATGGGGAACATTTTTTTACGCGATTAAAAAATTGCAGGGAATCAATATTTACTTTCAGCAATTTTTCAAAATCCAACTGCAGTTTTTGGGATAAAGTGAATTTTATTGATTTTTTTAATATAAAAAATATGATTGCTTAAAAGTTGAGCGTTTTTTTGAAAAATGTCGGCAAATTGAAATAATCGCGCCGCAAATATTTATTTAACGTATTAAAACCGGGCGTTTAGTTTTAAAAAAATTTCGAGGTGAAATGTGGTAAAATTTATACTTGCATCCCAAAGTCCGAGAAGACAAATTCTGCTAAAGAAAATAATTCCGGATTTTGAAGCCGTCCCTAGCGGCGCCGATGAAAACGTCAAAGAATACGAATCGCCGGAAGATTTTGCGGTCAAAGCTGCGATTCTAAAAGGAAATGACGTAAAAAATTCTCTTTCAAAAAATTCAGAAAGAAAAATTATTTTTTCCGCCGACACTATTGTAGTTCTTGGAAACACTATTTATGGAAAACCAAAAGACGAATCCGACGCAAAACGAATTATTAGAGAATTGATGAAAAAAGAACATAAAGTTATCACGGGTTATGCGGTGATTGATTCCGAAAACGAAGATATAATATCCGGATACGAGGTTTCTCTGGTAAAAATAAAAACTTTAAACGAATCCGAACTTGACTATTACGTAAAATATTCCAATTGTATGGATAAAGCCGGAGCATACGCCATTCAGGATATGAAAAGTTTTGAAAAAAGAAACGTGACTGGAAACACAACTAATTTCGACATAGTGGAAAGTTATTCGGGAAGTTACGATAATATAGTGGGATTGCCGACCGAAAAACTAAAAACGGATTTCAAGAAAATAAAAATTTAATTTTACGCGGAGTATTGAAATGCCAGAATCTTTTGATTTTCAAAATGAAACGAAAGAAAGAGAAAATACTTATCTATCTAAATTCGCAGTAAAAAGTTTCGAATCCGCCGGCAGAAAAACAGCGGAACCGCAGAGCGAATTCCGGACCTGTTTTCAACGAGATAGAGACAGAATACTTCATTCTCATTATTTCCGGAGATTGAAATCAAAAACCCAGGTGTTTGTAACTCCCAAGCGCGATGTTTTGAGAACCAGATTAACTCACACGCTTGAAGTAAGCCAGATAGCCAGAACTATTGCGAGAGCGCTGAAACTCAACGAGGATTTAGTCGAAGCGATTAGTCTCGGGCACGATTTGGGACACACGCCTTTCGGGCATGCCGGCGAAGAGGCGTTGAACAATATTTTTCCCGAAGGATTCAAACATAACAAAAACAGCGTTCGTGTAGTGGAAATCCTCGCTAAAGACGGAAAAGGATTGAACCTGACAAAAGAGGTAATAGAAGGCATACGATTTCATTCAAAAGGAGACGGCCCGATCTTTTCAAGCGCTATGAAATCTATTTCGCTTGAAGCGCAGGTGGTAAGAATCTCCGATAGAATAGCTTATATAAATCATGACCTCGACGACGCTTTATCAGAAAAAATCATAACTATTTCCGATATACCCGAACGCATAATAAAAACGCTGGGAACGCACTATTCCGTCAGATTAAACAATATGATAATGTCCGTTATTTACGAAAGTTACAATCAACCGAAAATTAAAATAAAAGACGAAGTTCTTGAAGCGATTGAAACCTTAAAGAATTTCATGTTTAAAAACGTTTATACGGATAAAACCGTCAGGGAATCCGAAGAAGAACCAATGAGAATCATAACCGAATTATATATTTTTTTATGCAAGTATCCGGACAGTATAATCGAACAAAACCTTATTCCGGAAGTGGGTCAATCTAACGAACAGCTCGCGGTAGATTTCATTTCAGCGCTCGGAGATTTTGAAATTCTCGATTATTATAAAAAATTCATTTGCGAATCATACGAACTTGATAAATATCTTCAATTAAAATTATTTTAAAATGCGGAGTAAAATTATGAAACTGATTTTTACCACTGGCGGAGTGTTATCGAGTCTTGGCAAAGGAATAACCTGCGCTTCTATTGGATGCTTATTAAAATATTACGGCTATAAAGTTACGAATATCAAATGCGATCCATACGTCAATATAGACCCTGGCACAATGAATCCTTATCAACACGGCGAGGTATTCGTTACGGAAGACGGAGCGGAAACAGATCTTGACCTCGGTTATTATGAAAGATTCACCGGATACAAAACCCGAAAAGCGAATAATATGACAACCGGTCAGGTTTATCAAAGCGTTATAAACGCGGAACGCAACGGAGAATATCTCGGCAAAACCGTTCAGATAATTCCGCATATAACCGATGAAATAAAAAAGAGGATAACGGCGGCAGTTAAAATTAATAAAGCTGAAATTGGAATTGTGGAAATCGGCGGAACTGTCGGCGACATAGAAAGCCAGCCCTATCTCGAAGCAATACGTCAATTTTCTCAGGAGTATCCGTCAGACTGTCTTTTTGTTCATCTAACTCTTGTTCCTTACCTTGAAAGTTCTATGGAATTTAAAACAAAACCCACGCAGCATAGCGTTCAGGAATTGAGAAGGATAGGCATTCAACCCGATATTTTGATTATAAGAAGCGAAAAAATTTTATCCGACGATATAAAACAAAAGATTTCGTCTTTCTGCAACGTTAAACCAGAATGCGTCATATCAAATTATAATATGAAAAATTTATATGAATTGCCCGTTCATTTTAAAAATAAAAATCTTCATAAAATTTTAATTGGCAAACTTGGATTGAAAATAAAAACCTCAAAGTTCCAGCGCTGGGAATCAATGATTTCAAAAATAAAAAAAATTCGAAAGGAAGTCAACGTTCTAATCGCTGGAAAATACGTTAAATTACCGGACGCTTATAAAAGTCTGATTAGCGCGGTTCAGGACGCCGGATTTTATAATAACGCTAATGTAAATATAAAATGGATCGAATCCGAAGATTTTTCGGACGCAACCAAGACGCCGGAATTTTTCAAAGACATCGATGGAGTCATCGTGCCGGGCGGTTTTGGAATAAGAGGCATCGAAGGAAAACTCAACGTTATAAAATACGCCCGCGAAAACAACGTTCCTTTTTTAGGAATTTGTCTCGGTATGCAATGCGCGGTAATCGAATTTGCAAGAAACGTATTGAAATTGAAAAACGCAAATTCAACTGAATTCGACGCTAAAACAAAACATCCGATCGTTCATATTCTGCCCCATCAAGATTTAAAAAAACTTGGCGGCACGCTCCGGCTTGGAAACTGGGATTGCGTTATTTCCGCGAATTCCGCCGCATCAAAAATTTACAAAAAAAAAATTATAACCGAACGTCATAGACACAGATACGAAGTGAATTCAAAATATATAAAAGAGTTTAAAAACAAAGGATTGCATTTCAGCGGAATGAGCAAAATCGGAAAGCTTCCTGAAATCGTCGAACTTCCAAACCATTCCTTTTTTACCGGAGTTCAATTTCATCCCGAATATAATTCGACGCCTGTGTCTCCAAATCCATTATTCGACGCTTTTATAAAAGGGATGTTGAAAAGCAGATGAAAAAATTTCCGGCTGCTCTCCTGAAATTTTTAAGATATAAAAAAAATAAAAAAACTTGACTTTTTTTTAAATTATATCATATTGTCATTATGAAACAAAACTTTCAGACTTTTAGACTTTTAGACTTTTAGACTTTTAGACTTTTAGACTTTTAGACTTT